>NZ_SNUI01000007.1:0-100530 GCF_012027375.1 Thermococcus sp. LS2
GCCAGTTAACTCCAGAGCTTGCTCATGTAGTCAGCATGTTAAGCACGATTGTAATAGTTTTGGGAGCAGTGTCTGCACTCTTTGGTGCCTTGATGATGAATGTTCAGAGGGATGTTAAGAAGCTCATAGCGTATTCAACAATCATGCACATGGGTTACTTGTTCATGGCCGTTGGCTTGGGGACAGAATTAGGCTTACAAGCTGCCTTATTCCACTTGGTTAATCACGCGATTGCAAAAGCACTCTTATTCCTTGCGGCTGGAATTTTCATTCATGCTGTTGGTTCTAGAAACATTGAGGATTTGTCTGGACTTGGAAGAAGAATGCCGATTGCAACATTCAGCCTTGCAATTGCAACATTAAGCTTGGTTGGAATTCCACCACTCAACATATTCTTCAGTAAATTGTTGCTCTTTAATGCTTTCCTTGATAGGAGTTTAGTTTTAGCGTTAGTTCTCGTCATTAGCTCAGCGACTGCCTTAATTGCTTACATGCGCGTATTCTACGTCATCTGGCTAGGAAAACCCAAAGAAGGCTTAGAAACCAAAGAACCACTCAGCATGAGCCTAGTCTGTCTGCTACTGGCCTTAACAGTGATTGTCATTGGACTAACGGCACCAGTCGTCATAGACAAACTTATTGAACCAGCAACAGCACAGGCTATAGATTATCAAAAATACATCGGTGTTATCTTAGAATTAGCGAAAAACTTACGTTAACAAATTTGTATACCTTCCCTCCTCTATTTTTACAAACTTTTTGTTGAGAATCTTTAGTTCTAAAAAAGCTGTTTTATACCTTTGTTGTCAATTCTGAGCTTTCCAAAACTCTTTTAAAAGCAATAAGAGAATTGAATATCGGGATTAGGTGAAAACTCTGGGTATAGAGTTTTAAACTAAAAGTTGGGGTGGGAAAAATGAGTTTCATTGCTGCATTTGTATGGTCATTTATGCTCTGGTTGGTACTTACAGCAGGCACCAAGGGAATGCTGTGGAGTCCAGAGGAAATAATTGCTGGCATAGTGTTCTCTGCAATAGTGGCATATTCAACGAGGAACATCATAGGAGAGAAATCTAAGAGGTTTTTGAACCCGATAAGGTGGTTTGAATTTGTGATTTACTCAATCGGTCCGTTGTTCTGGGGAATTGTTAAGGCAAACTTTGACGTTGCCTATAGGGTGATAACTGGAAAGATAAAGCCAGGAATCGTTAGAGTTCCTGTTGAGCTTGAGAATGATGCTCAATATACAATCTTGAGCAATTCAATAACCTTAACTCCGGGAACGCTTACAGTAGATGCCTGTCCAGAAGAAAAAGCCCTCTATGTCCACTGGATTTATGTAAGGGAGGAGGAGCCAAAGAGTTCAGAGCCAGTTTCTGGCTCATTTGAAAAATGGGCAAGGAGGTTGGGAAGATGATTGCGCCAGAGTTCTTTTACTCAGCACTAATAATCATGATTGGAGCATTTCTCTCCGTGATTAGGGTTCTTCTCGGCCCGACTATTCCTGACAGAGTGGTTGGTGTTGATACACTGAACACCTTAATCGTTGCGGGAATGATTCTTCTCGGGGCAGCATATGACAGAGTGATTTACATTGACATTGCGATTGTCTATGCTCTGCTGAGCTACATAGGGACACTTGTTATAGCAAAATACCTTCCGGGGGGATTGAGGTGACTGTTATTGAGTACGTCATTTATGCTTTCCTCGGGATTAACATAGTCTTCAACTTACTTGGTAGCTTTGCTCTTCACAGATTTCCAGATGTTTATACAAGACTACACGGAGCGACTAAGTGTACAACTTTCGGGACAATCTTTGCAGTTCTAGCCGTTATCGTCCATGCAGCAAACCAGCTCCACATAACTGGAGATCCGAAATACCTCCAGATGGCACTTCACAGCCTGGTTGCATTGGTAGCCTTATTGCTTACTAACCCAACAGGTGCTCACGCAATTGCAAAAGCTGCTCACTTGAGCGGTGTAAAGCCTGTAAGAGCCGTTATTGATGCTTATGAGGTCAAACTCAAAAGGGAGAGAGGTGGAGAAGAATGAACGTTCTCACGGTTGACATGGTCATTCAGTTTGGAATTTTGATTGGAATACTCATAGCAGCCTACCTCACAATCAGCTTTAGGGATTTACTTTCAGCAGCTTTGGCTTCAGCTGCGATGAGCCTTCTGTTGAGCTTAGAATTTTACATGCTTCACGCTCCAGACGTTGCAATAGCTGAGGCAGCAGTTGGTGCTGGTGTCGTTACTGCAATAGTAGTGTATGGAATAGCCAAGACAGATAGATGGGAGCGTGAGGGGCCATGAACAGGACTTTTGGGGCTTTGGGTTTGCTGTTCATCCTCGGCGTGCTCTTGATAGTAGCTAACCCGCAATATGGGCTTAAATTTGGTCTTGGTGGGAGTGACTGGCAAAAGTACCGCTATACTGACCAGTATTATATTGAACATGGTATTGAGGAAGTTGGTGGAACAAACATAGTCACTGACATAGTGTTTGACTACAGAGGTTACGATACCCTTGGAGAGGCCACTGTTCTCTTTACAGCTATAGCTGGTGCTGTTGCACTGCTCAGACCTTGGAGGAGGGATGAAGATGAAGAATGACATGGGATTAATCGTTAAGACTATGGCGAGAGCTACAATCCCTCTCATTGGAATATTTGGAGCTTATGTCATCTCACACGGTCACCTCACACCCGGTGGTGGTTTCCAGGGAGGAGCTACGATAGCTGGTGCTGGGATATTATTCCTTGTTGCATTCGGGTTAAATGAAGCTAAGAAGAGATATGACAAGAACTTATACTCAGCTCTCGAAGGACTTGGTGGCTTGGCTTTCTTAGGAGCTGCAATGCTTGGATTAAGCGTCGCGTTCTTCTACAACATACTCTGGCGTAATAAGATAGCCTTTTCTGGTCAGCCGGGAACTCTGCTCTCCGCTGGATTTCTCCCAATAATGAACTTAGCTGTCGGATTAAAGGTCTTCACAGGATTAATAAGTGCGATGATGGCAATAGCCCTCTTTAGGAGGTGGAAGAAATGATTCCGTTTCAATTTGTAACTGCATTCCTCCTAATCTTCATGGGGATCTATGCATTCCTCTACAAGAGGAACTTAATCAAGTTAGTCTTAGCCTTGAACATCATTGACTCTGGAATTCACTTGCTTCTAATAAGCCTTGGCTATCGCTTGGAGAACGGAGTTCTTCCAACGGCACCGATTTACACGGGATATGAAACGCTAGAAGGAACTCCAATGGTTGGTCCAATTCCTCAGGCTTTAGTGCTTACGAGCATCGTCATTGGAGTTTGTGTTCTAGCTTTAGCAATGGCATTGACGATTAACGCCTACAGACATTACGGAAGCTTAGACATCAACAAGTTAAGGAGGTTGAGAGGATGAATGTGTTGCCATTCCTAATCATCGTTCCTCTCTTTGGAGCATTTTCAATGCCTCTAATCAAGCTCATCAGTGAGAAAGTTAGGGACATTTGGGCAGTGATAATTAGTGCAATAACCCTAGGTGTAGCTGCTGACGTGTTTTATACAATCTGGAAGACCAATCAAATAATAGTATACACACTTGGAGACACAACGCCACTAGGAAAAGGCGTGGGATTCCCAATCAGAATTGTTTGGGAAGTTGACCTCCTAGGAGCGTTGATAGCAGTAACAATAGCATTTGTCTCACTGCTAGCAATAATCTACTCACTTGAATATATGAAGCATGACACGGGATTAGATAAGTACTATACATTAATCTTAATCTTAGAGCTTGGAATGCTCGGTATAGTGATTACGGGGGATATATTCAACTTCTATGTCTTCCTTGAGATAATGAGCATAGCTAGCTATGCTTTGGTTGCATTCAGAAATGACACATGGGAAGGCATTGAAGCTGGAATCAAGTACATGTTTGTTGGTTCACTGGCAAGTTCATTCATTCTTCTCGGCATTGCTCTGCTTTATGGCCAGTATGGAACTCTAACAATGGCTTATCTAGGCCAGTACATCACAAGGGAGCCAACATTTGTAAGCAAAGTTGCCTTAGCTTTTATCCTCGGTGGATTGCTCTTCAAGAGCGGTGCAGTTCCAGTACACATGTGGCTTGCAGATGCCCACCCAGCAGCACCAAGCTCAATTTCAGCAATGCTTTCTGGATTAGTAATTAAGGCCGGTGGTGTTTACGCAATAGCAAGAATACTCTTCAGCATCTATGGAATAAGCCTCAACATCAGAACCCTTGGTTGGATAATTATATTCTTTGCATGCCTGACATTAATTGTTGGAAACGCCATGGCTGTAATACAGACTGATATGAAGAGATTGTTTGCATTCTCGAGTGTTGGCCAGATAGGATACATCCTTCTCGGCATAGGCATTGGGCTTGCAGCATATGGAACCAACGTTGGAGAAATAGCATTGGCTGGAGCAATATACCACACAGTGAACCACGCACTAATGAAGGCTCTTCTCTTCCTTGTCGCTGGTGCAGTTCTGCATGAAGTCGGCACAAAGAACCTCAATGAGCTTAGCGGATTAGCAAGAAAAATGCCACTGACAAGCTTTGCCTTCCTAGTTGGTGCTGCAGCTATAATAGGTCTGCCTCCACTGAACGGATTTGCAAGCAAATGGCTCATCTATGAAAGCTCGGCACTTTACAACCCATTCTTAGCAGCAGTGGCTATACTCGGAACAGCATTCTGTACTGCAGCGTACATAAGAGTGCTCTTCACCTTCTTTGGAAAGGAGAGTGAGAAAGTTAAAGCGGCAAAAGATCCCGGAAAGGCTATGATAATTCCAATGATGATCCTAATCCTCGCAATAATCATCATGGGTCTTTTACCATGGCAGATAAACGAGAGCATTATGGTACCAACAGCAAAGATGCTTGAGGAGTCAGGGAAGTATGTGTTAGCGGTGTTGGGGGGATGAAAAATGTTTGGTTATTGGGATGCCCTTTACTTCATTTATGTTTTCATCATTGGTCTAATCATCAGCTACATCCTCATGAAGTGGGGAGAGAAAGCGAGCATGGGTACAAGGAGAGTGGGGGCTGGTACTAAGATCTACTTAAGCGGTGAAGATGAGGACGAAATAATTCCACAGTTCGAGCACATTCAGGGGTACTTCACGGGAAGGCACGTCATGTGGGGACTGATTAGGGGAATCAACAGAATGTTCATTGCATTCAGAAGGGAACACACTGGTCTGCTTACGGATTATGTTGCATATCTCCTCGTAACTGTGGCAATAATCCTTGGAGTCTTGATAATTTGGGGGTGAAATGAATGGAGGAAGTCAAAACTACTGGTCAATCACAAGTCAGTGAGAGGGAAATGCTTGAGAGGAGGATTGCAAAGCTCTGTAAATACATTGGAAGGTCACCTTGGGTGTTCCACGTTAACAGTGGTTCATGCAACGGCTGTGACATTGAAATTATCGCTGCATTAACTCCTAGATATGACGCTGAAAGATTTGGAGTAAAACTCGTTGGAACACCAAGGCATGCTGATATTTTGCTCGTAACAGGCCCAATAACAGACCAGAGCCTCGAGAGGGTTAAGCTGATCTATGAGCAGACACCAGACCCGAAGGTTGTGATTGCAGTAGGTGCTTGCCCCACTGGAGGAAGCGTTTTCTATGAAAGTCCCTTCACAAATGCTCCGCTCGACAAGCACATTCCAGTTGACGTCTTCGTTCCTGGTTGTCCACCAAGACCAGAAGCAATCCTCTATGGAGTTGTTCTGGCATTAGAAAAGTTAATCAAAAAGATTGAAGGTGAGAAAGAATGACTCCTGAAGAATTTGCTGAGAGAATAAAGGCAAAGTTTGAAGATGCAGAGATTAAGATAACCGAAAATAAACTTCCTCACCCAAGAAGGAGAATTTGGATTGAAGTCAGTAGGGAGAAGTTTAAAGACCTTGTCAAGGTCCTCAAAGAAATTGATCCAACTGCGCAGTTCTCTATCATAATAGCTGAGGACAGAGGAGATAAACTCACTGCTAAGTATCACTGGGAGATGTTTTGGGAGCAAGGAGAAAGCCTGTCTGTGGTAGTTGGAACCTCATGCCCAAAGGATGATCCAGTATTGCCGACAATATCCGATATCTTTCCGAGCACTCTGCCATATGAGAGAGAAATTCAAGAGTTCCTTGGTATCAAATACGAAGGAATTCCAGACCCAAGGAGGCTGTTCTTGCCAGATGACTTCCCAGAGGGAATCTATCCTCTGAGGCTTGATGAGACAGGGATTACACCTGAGATGGTCAAGAACGCAGGACATCCATACAGAATATGGAAGGAGAAGAAGGGGGTGAAAAAATGAACAATAAGGTAGAATACTGGGTTAAAATCCCTATCGGACCAATTCATCCAGCATTGGAGGAGCCTGAAAAGTTCATAATTACCCTTGACGGAGAAAGAATAATCAACGTTGATGTTAAACTCGGTTATAACTTGAGAGGCCTCGAATGGATTGCAATGAGAAGGAACTGGATTCAGGTACTCTATTTGGCAGAGAGAATCTGTGGAATCTGTTCATTCTCACATAACCACACTTACGCAAGGGCTGTTGAAGAAATGGCCGGTATTAAAGTTCCAGAGAGGGCCGAATACATAAGAGTAATCATCGGAGAGCTTGAGAGGATACACTCCCACTTGCTCAACTTGGGTGTAGTTGCTCACACAATAGGTTACGACACAGTTCTGCACTTGAGCTGGCTGGCGAGAGAGAAAGTAATGGACATTCTTGAGGACATTGGGGGCAATAGAGTTAACTACGCTGGAAACATGATTGGTGGTGTCAGGAGAGACATAAAGGAGAGGCACAAGAGGGCAATACTTGACATGATTTACTACTACCGCCAAGAGGTTATGCCCAAAGTTGAGGAGGTATTCCTCTATGATCCAACGGTTGAAGCACGTTTGAGGGATTCTGGGGTTATACCAAAGAGGATAGCAATCGAGTACAGCGCTCAAGGTCCAACAGCGAGAGGAAGTGGCATTAAGAAGGATGTTAGATACAACGAAAAGCTTGGAGTTTATCCAGATTTGGGAGTTAAACCAGTAACACCCAAGGAATTCACAGGTGTAATCAAAGGAGACGTTTTTGATAGAATGGTTGTGAGAGTTGGTGAGCTCTGGCAGAGCATGGAGATTATTGAGAGGGCATTAGACCAGATGCCAGAAGGAAAGATCAAGGCATTTCCAAAGGACAACATGATAATCTTCAAGCTTAAGAAAGCAGAGGGAGAGGGAATTGGAAGATACGAGGCACCAAGAGGAGAAGTTATCCACTACGTAAGAGCTGAACCTGGAAGAGATGGTCCAGCAAAGTGGAAGATGAGAGAGCCAACGTTCCCGAACTTGTTTGCAGTTGCAAGGGCTTTAGTTGGTGAGCAATTGGCTGACGTTCCGGTTGCTATAGCCTCAATTGACCCGTGTTTGAGCTGTACTGATAGAGTGGTAGTCATTGATGCCGAAACTGGAAAGATGAGAATCCTTACTGAGGTTGACCTGCTTAAAGAGTCAATAAAGAAGACCAAGGAAATCAATCCGAACATCAAAGCGAAGCCTGAGAGGATTGGTATAGGGAGGTGTGTGCTATGAACATTCTATATGCCACTCTTGGGTTAATTGCCCTTTATCTTTACGTTTCATTTGCTTCACTGCTCTGGGAAGGAATTGACAGAAAATTAGTTGCCAGAATGCAGCGCAGAGTAGGGCCACCGATACTCCAGCCGTTCTATGACTTCCTCAAGCTCATGAGCAAGGAGTCAATAATTCCAAAGCATGCAAACAAGTTCTATGAGCTTGCTCCAGTTTTTGCTTTAGCTGTATCAATAGCATTATTGGCTTACACTCCAATGGGCTTCCCACCGCTCTTTGCCACAAAGGGTGACGTAATTGTATTCATCTACTTGCTGACTCTCATTGGCTTCATCAGAGTTTTAGGTGCAATAAGTTCAGGCTCGCCTTATGCTCAAATAGGTGCCCAGAGAGAGATGATAATATTGGTTTCAAGGGAAGTCCCAATGATGCTTGGACTTTTCACAATTCTCTGGAGATTGAACCATCTCGGAGTTGAAACGCCTTTCAGCTTGGCAACATTTTATCAGCGCAATATATGGGAGCTTGGAACGCCACTGGGATTTATTGGGACCCTCATACTGCTCGCTGTGTTCCTAGCTTGGCTGGCAAGTGAAATTGAGGTTGGCTTCTTCGACATCCCAGAGGCTGAGACTGAGGTTGCTGAGGGTCCAATGGCTGAATACAGCGGAAGACATTTGGCATTATTTGAGCTTAGCAATGCTCTAAAGATGTTTGTGAGTGCAAGCTTAGTGGTTGCAATATTCTTCCCGTGGGGAATAAGTGCTTACTTTGGACTTAGCGGAGTAACGGCTCTCATTATTGACTTACTCTTCCACACATTCAAGGTCTTCGCTGTCTTGTTCATCAGCATGAGCGTCTTTAGAGCAATAACTGGAAGATTGAGAATTACACAAGCAGTTCAAGTATTCTGGCTTAAGCTGCTCCCCGCTGCAATAATTGGCTCATTGATACTTGCAATTGATCTCTTGGGGGTGATAGCATGAAGATACCTCCAACTCTTTCCACTGTCCTTTCAAATCTTTTCAAAAAGCCAGCAACAAATATGTTTCCAAAGACTGAACCTGTTCCAACCCCAGAAGGTTTTAGAGGAAAGCTTGTTTATCACGTTGACAAGTGTGTTGGCTGTAAGCTTTGTGTAACAGTTTGTCCAGCTGGCGTCATCGAATTCATACCAGAAATCAAAAAAGTGACCTTCTGGCTCGGCAGATGTGTATTCTGCGCTCAATGTGTGGATGTATGTCCGGTAAATGCTTTGGAGATGAGCAACGAGTTTCTCCTTGCAACTTACGATAAATACGACGACAACTTGAGATGGCTCAAGGATGAGGAAATTGAGGAAATGATAGAGGCACAAAAGAGCAAAAAAGTCAAGAAATACCGCATAATTCCAGATAAATGTAAAGGATGTACGTTATGTGCAAGGAAGTGTCCACAGAACGCTATAACTGGAGCTCCAGGAAAAGTGCACAAAATTGATCCCAACAAATGTGTTGGCTGTGGCATATGTGCAAGCGTTTGTAGATTCGGAGCTATTGAGGAATATGAAGAGTAGCGTGCTCTCCCAATTTTTCTTATTTGTTGGCATTGATGTTTTATTAAGTACTATATTTTCTTTGACTTTTATAAACCTTTACAAAGATATGACTATTTTCAACATTTTTTCTGAACTTACATAAACTATAGTGAAAATTTTTGTTCATTGATGATCTTTTTTGTTAGATAATTTGTAAAGTTTGATTGCCTTTTCATTTGTCAAAATATATGGTTTATAACCTTTCGTTTTAGAAATTTATTTAAGAATTTTTGGCAAATTTTAAATGATATTATCTTAAAAAACGCTCTGTATAGGTTTAAAACTTAAAGTTGAGGTGAAAGAATGGCGTTTGTGGCATCCTTCCTATGGTCGTTTATTGTATACTTACTGCTTACGGCAGGTTCTGGGGATATAATCGCATGGAGCAAAGAAGAATTAATCGCTGGATTCATCATTGCGTCGATAATAGGATATTTAACACGGAACATAATGGACGAGAAGCCCAGTTACTTCTTCAGCCCAAGGAGATGGGTTCTTTTTGTAGTATATGTGATAGGACCATTTTTCTTTGCAATGGCAAAGGCTAATCTTGATGTAGCTTATAGAGTCATAACAGGAAAAATAAGACCTGGCATTGTTAAAATATCACCTGGACTTACAAGAGATGAAAGCAGGACTCTTTTGGCAAATTCAATTACCCTAACCCCAGGAACGTTTACGCTTGAAATTGACGAAGAGGGCAATTTGTATGTACACTGGATTTATGTCCCGCCCGGAAAGGAAAAACCAACTCCTGAAGAACTTTGTGGTTATCTTCCAAAATGGGCAAGGAGGATTGCGGAATGAATGTTGATACTGCATTTATGGTTGCATTGGTTTTGCTTCTGTTTTCAGCAATGTTAACACTAATTAGACTTCTTCTTGGTCCTACAATCCCGGACAGGGCAGTTGCTCTGGATTCAATGACTACAACAACGGCTGGTGCAATGGTTCTCTATGGGGTGATTACAAAGCAAGCGGTGTTCATTGATGTTGCATTGGTGTATGCAATTCTGAGTTACATAGCCACGCTCTACATAGCCCGTTATTTAGTAAAGAAGAAGGTGGGGATAGCATGATTGAGTATATAATCACAATTTTCTTGGCAATTGGAGTAATTTTTAACTTCCTTGCAAGCGTTGGAATCCTCAGATTTCCAGACGTTTACACAAGAATTCATGCGGCAACAAAATGTACCACATTTGGGACTATTTTCATAGTTCTTGCAACAGTAGTGTATTCGATTTACAACTGGCTCCCAACACATGACCCAAGATGGGTAACAATAGGAATTCACTCAGCCCTCGTTGTAATCTTTCTAGTACTAACAAACCCAGTTGGTGCCCATGCAATTGGAAGAGCTGCGAGAAAATCGGGAATTAGACCATATGGGGCTGTAATAGATGAGCTGGAGGGGAGGCTATGAACTTTATGGAGTTTTTCTGGATTTTGCAAGTATTAATTGGAATAGGGCTTCTCGTTAGCGCAATAGTTGCTATTAGATTCAAGAACCTTATTATGGCTGTAATTGCCATGGCAGTGTTCAGCTTAATTCTATCACTTGAGTTCTATGTTCTCCAAGCTCCTGATGTAGCTATAGCTGAAGCTGGCGTTGGTGCGTGTCTAACAACGGCAATGTATCTGCTGGCAATAAAGAACACCACTGATGAGGAGGTGATAGAATGAGGACTTCTCTTGGATTACTGGCTTTCCTCGGCTTCACGCTCTTCCTACTTGCAGCAATGATTAGCCTCAGGCCCTTTGGAGAGCCTCCTCACAGAGAGATGGATGATTGGTTCATAACCCATGCTCAAATTGAAGCCTCAGCTAACAACGTCGTTACGAGCATAGTCTTTGATTACAGAGGTTTCGATACTCTTGGTGAGGCAACTGTTCTGTTTACAGCAGTTTCTGGAGTTTTAATGGTGCTGCGTAGAAGGGAGGTGAAAGGATGACAACGACTATCATAAAGACTACAACCAAGATATTAGCACCCTTGATACTCATCTTTGGAAGCTACATAATCCTCCACGGTCACCTTACACCGGGAGGCGGTTTTCAGGGAGGAGCAGTGTTTGCGAGTGGACTAGCGTTGTTGATAGTTGCCAACAAATATGAAACTGTAAAAGCAATGCTTGAAAAAGTTCCCCTCAATGTGTTTGAAAGTATAGGGGCGTTGGGTTTCTTGGGAATGGCATGTTTGGGGTTTGCTGGATATACTTTCTTCAAAAACGTAATCGCAAACAGCGGATTTCCAATCTTTGGAGAGAAGACACCAGTTGGGATAAACCCGGGTTACCTAAACACTGGTGGAACACTGTCCTACATGAACATATTCGTCGGAATGAAGGTTCTCGCTGCACTGACTAGTATCGTGCTAATATTCTTCCTAATCATGAGGAGGGAGAGGGATGAATGGTGAAGTTTTTATGAACTTTCCTTTCATAATAGTCGCGCTTCTCTTAGCAATAGGATTTTACACCATAGGGTTCAAGAGGAATTTAATCAAGGTGGTCATTGGTATTGAGATCCTCGAAGGAGCTGTAAACTTATTCTTGGTTGCATTAGGCTATGTGAGGGGTGGCTATGCTCCAATCTATACTCTAGCACCTCAAGAGGCTGCAAATCCACAGAATATGGTTCTGCCAACTCCACAGGCATTGACACTTACGAGCATCGTCATCGGTGTTGCTGTCTCAGCTTTAATGCTAGCCTTCGCTGTGAACATCTACAAGCACTACGGAACCCTTGATGTTACAAAAATCAGGAGGTTGAGAGGATGATTGAGCACTTACCAGCAGTAATGATAGCAATTCCGCTCTTTGGGGCATTCGTCGCACCTTTATTCAAGAAAAAGCAGAACATTGCAGCTGTATGGGCCATATTGATAACAGCTGTCACTGTTGGTCTTTCCCTCCTATTAATGTATCAGGTTAGGCTTAATGGAGTAATAGTGTATGTCTTTGGCGCTGATAGGCCAACTCTCGTGCTTCCATCAGGCTATAAAGTGCCGATAAGAATTATGTTTGAAATTGATGGTATTGGAGCTTTCATGGCAATCTCAGCGACGTTAATGAGCTTTATTGGTGCCCTCTACTCTTACAGCCATGTTAAAGCGGAAAGCGGCTTAGAGAAATATTATGCCTTACTGCTCCTATTAGAGGTTGGTATTTTGGGCATGGTTCTCACTGGAGATTTGTTTAATCTCTTCGTGTTCCTTGAAATAGCTGGTATAGCGGGTTCAGCTTTGGTTGGCTTTAGGAACTATCGTGGTGAAGCAAGCGAGGCTGGAATCAAGTATCTCATCGTTAGTGCCGTTGCTTCGCTAATGGTTCTCTTTGCCGTTGGAATTCTCTATGGGGAATACGGCAACTTGAACTTGGCATACATAAGCAAACACATTTCCTTCAACACCCTTGACATGATAGCATTTGGCTTGCTCTTCACGTCATTTGCAATGAAGTGCGGTTCAGTGCCAATGCACTACTGGGTTCCCGATGCTTATACAGAGGTTCCAGCTGGCATAAATCCCATCTTATTGGTGTCAACTTATGCAAGTCTATATGCTCTCTTTAGAGTCAGCTTCACACTCTTTGCAAACATATCAATCAGCTTAGCTAGAGTCGGCTGGATAATGTCAGTGCTTGGGGTTTTGACTATGTTCATTGGAGTTACAATGGCTTTGGTTCAGAAAGACGTGAAGAGGCTTATGAGCTATCACGCTATCTCACAGACAGGTTACATGCTCCTTGGTGTCGGTGTTGGCTTAACGGTTCTCCATGATCCTAAGGCATTAGCAGAGTTTGGTAAAACAGCAATGGCTGGAGGAATTTTCCACATAATAAATCACATCATCTACAAGAGCTTGCTCTTAATGGCTGCTGGTGCTCTATTCTACGTAACAGGAACAAGAAACCTCAACGAAATGGGAGGATTAGCGAGAAAAATGCCTATCACGACTTTGTGCTTCATCGTTGGTGCTGCTGCCATATCTGGTCTGCCGCCATTCAACGGATTTGCGAGCAAGTTTCTAATTTATGAAAGTTCTTACAGATTAAACCCACTCTTGGCAGTATTTGCAATGGTTACGAGCATATTAACGCTCGCATCCTTCGTTAAAGTATTTGCCTCGGCATTCTTAGGACCACCATTGGAGAAGTTCGAAGAGGCGAAAGAAGTTCCAAAGCCAATGATTGTGGCAATGGTGATTCTAGCGTTGCTCTGTATACTCTTCGGTCTGTTCCCAGATGTAGTGCTTGACAAGTTAGTGTATCCAGCCGTTGATGCGCTAATTAAGGTGGCTCAATATCAGACATGGGGTGGTTTGGCATGATACCAAGGCTAGTAACAGGTGCGGGATATTGGAGTCCGTTGCTATGGTTAGCATTCCTTATACTCTTCACACTAATAGGTTACCTCATTTATTCCAGAGGAAACCCAAGATATAGGAAAGATACAGAGCAAGTAAAGCCATACTTAAGTGGTAACGTTGAGCCGTCAAAGGAGAAAATCCAAGTTAAAGCTGGCGATATTTACTGGGGCCTCGTTGAGGCCTTGAAGGACTACTACAATGTTCTCCAGGCTATTCATACAGGTGACCTTAGAGACTACATACTCTGGTACCTTGGAGTGGGAACGATAATTCTTTTCCTCCTTGTAGGAGGTGCTTGATATGGGGAAGCTTACGAATTTTAAACGCTCTCTTTGGGTTTTTCATGCTTCGGGGGGTTCATGTAACGGCTGTGACATTGAAATCATTGCTGCACTCACGCCAAGATATGACGCTGAAAGATTTGGAATTAAATTAGTGGGTTCGCCAAGACATGCAGATGTTCTTTTGGTCACTGGGGCGATTCCAAGAGACTTTGCTGACAAGCTGAAGAGAATATATGAGCAGATGCCAGACCCAAAAGCAGTCATTGTAGTTGGGAACTGTGGAACAAGTGGTGGAGTCTTTTACGACTCCTACAATCTAGTTGGACCAATAGATGAGATAATTCCAGTTGATGTCTACGTTCCTGGTTGCCCACCAAGACCAGAGGCTATCATTGACGCCGTCGTTAAGGCATGGCTCAAGCTGGAGAAGTTGGAAAAGGAGTTGGAGGGGAAGAAAGAATGAATGTGGAACAAATCCTTGAGAAGCTCAAGGAATCTCTTGGAGATGCACTGCTGAGCTATGAAATAAAGGAGTATACAATGGGAGTCAAGAGGAAGAGAACTCTTTATGAAATCTGGGCTGAAATTGACAAATCTGCATTCAGAAAAGCTGTTGAAACAATTTTTGACATTGATTATCCACATTTACACTTCATAACTGGTGAAGATACTGGGGGAGATGCTATAAAGATGATTTACTCCTTTGGAGTTTATCATGGACGCCCTTGGGGAGAAATAAGCATAACGCTGAAGTTTGACCTTCCAAAGAGTGAATTAGTCCTTCCAACAATTACAGACCTCATGATTGGAGCAGAAACAAATGAGAGAGAAATAAGAGAAATGCTTGGCGTCGAATTTGAAGGTCTAAAGAACAAGAGACATCTCTTCTTGCCTGACGACTGGCCCGAAGGAAAGTATCCGTGGAGAAGGGATGAGTATGGTGTTGATGACATGGTTAAACATATGCACAAGAGCGTTAAGGAATTAAGAAAAAAAGGTGAGAGGAATGCCTAAAACTGCCTACTACATTCCTATAGGCCCAATTCACCCGGCTTTAAAAGAGCCGATTAGAGTTGAAGCTGAAGTGGAAGGCGAGAAAATTGTTAAAGTTGATGTCAAGAGGGGATTTGCCCACAGAGGAATTGAGTATATGGGAATGAAGAGAAATGCCATACAGACTCTTTATCTCTCAGAAAGAATCTGCGGAATCTGTTCAATATCCCATCCGTATGCATTCGTGATTACAGCGGAAAAAGCGTTAGGGATTGAAGCTCCTCCAAGAGCTCAATACATAAGGCCAATCATAGCGGAGCTTGAGAGGATTCACAGTCACTTGCTTTGGTTGGGGGTAATAGCTCACGAGATGGGATTTGACTCACTTTTGTTCTGGATATGGAAAGGAAGGGAAAAAGTCCTCGATTTACTGGAGCTTTTGACTGGAAACAGAATTAACTATTCAGTTTTTATGATTGGCGGTGTGAGGAGGGATCTCAAAGAGAGCCACATAAAAGCCCTAAAGGATATGATAACTTACTACTGGGAGTTTACTGAAAAGATGAAGGAGATAATACTCTCAGACCCAGTTTATAAGGCGAGAACGAGGGGAGTTGCTCAGCTTTCAAAAGAGCTGGCACTCAAGCTCAATGTTGTCGGACCCACTGCAAGAGCCGCTGGTTTAAGGATGGACATCAGACAAGACATGCCCTACGATGCTTATGCAGATATTGACGTTAGAGCCGTTGTTCCTCAAGATATAGTTGGAGAAGCTAGAGGAGATGCCTATGACATTACTATGGTTAGAATTTATGAGATAGAGCAGAGCTTGGACATCATTGAATACTGTGTTGACAACCTCCCAGAGGGTAAAATCCTTGCGATTCCCAACTATGTAGCTTTGCTTGCGAAGATTAGAAGGACTAAAGGTGAAGCAATAGGAGCTCATGAAGCACCGAGAGGAGAAGTGGTTCACTACCTCAAATTTGACGGCAGAGATGGGCCAAGCGTTTGGAAAGTCATTGCTCCGAGTTATAACAATATCAACAGCTGGGCTCCGCTTTTGCTTGGAGCAGAGGTTGCGGACATTCCGATAGTTGTTGCGTACATTGACCCGTGTATGTGCTGTAATGACAGAGTTGCTTTGCTGAAAACACCGGAAGGCAAGGTTCTTGGCTATGAATACATTCACAGAAAGGCCGTTGAAAAAACAAAGAGGATTGAGAGGGAGGTGAGAAAATGACTCCCGAAACGATATTCTATGCAGTTGCGTTCCCAGTACTCGGAATTTTCCTAGGGTTAACTTACAAAGGTATTGACAGAAGAATATCAGCAAGAATGACATCAAGGATTGGTCCACCAATAAGGCAGCCTTTCTGGGATGTTGGTAAACTATTGCTCAAAGAGACTGTTGTGCCGGAAAATGCCGTGAAGTGGATCTTCAATGCAATGCCCATCTTAGCATTTGCATCTTCAATGACTCTGCTGCTTTACATTCCATTTGGTGTCTTAAGAGCTCCTCTCGAGGGATACGGTGATTTGATCGTAATCCTCTACCTACTCACGCTTCAGTCCTTAGCTATGGCGGTTGGAGGGTTTGCCTCGGGAAGTCCATTCTCATCTGTTGGTGCCCAGAGAGAAATGGTTCTCATGATGAGCTATGAAATGCCCTTAGCCACTGTAATTGTTGGCTTTGCGCTGCTTTACAAGAGCTTTTCGTTGACAACAATTGCATCAACTCCTGTCTGGACAATTGTTTCCCCCCTCGCTGGCATAGGAGTTCTTCTATTGTTTGTTGCATTGCTAGCTGTTACCCCGGCAGAATTAGCTAAGTTGCCCTTTGATATAGCCGAGGCAGAGACAGAGATAGCGGAAGGTATGCTCGCTGAATACAGTGGAAGGAACTTGGCACTCTTTTACCTCTCGGATGCCGTCAGAAGTTTCGCCATGGCTGCAATTGAAGTGGTTCTTTTCATACCATTCACATTCAGCTATGTATTCGGAGTTAGCTTGAGCGGGGCTACACTTTATATCGTTGAGGGCTTGTGGTTCCTCTTTAAGGTGCTGATAATTTACATAGCGGCGGTAACAGTTGTGAGAACATCATTCGGAAGATTCAGAATCGAGCAAGCATCAAGGATTTTCTGGGTGCATGTGAACTTAATTGCCCTGCTTGGCTTGGCACTCGTGTGGGTGGGGGTGTGATGAATGCCAACGAAAGCAATGTTTCTCTTCTTGAAACAACTTGTTGAAAAGCCCTTTACTAATCCATTCCCAGTAAAGCACGCTCCTAAAAATGTTACTGCATTGATTGAAAAAGTTCAGAAAGGAGAGGCTAAGATAAATCCTCCAGTTCCAATTCCAGAGGGCTTTAGAGGAAAGCTGAAGTACAATCCAGAGAGATGTATTGGATGTAGGCTTTGCATAACAGTCTGTCCAGCAGATGCTATGGAGTGGATTCCAGAGCTTAAGAAAATTAGGCACTATGTTTCGAGATGCATGTTCTGTGCGTTGTGTGTTGATGTCTGTCCGGGTAAAAAACTTCCGGGAGAAGATAAACCTGTCAAGGCTTTAAGCATGAGTGACGAGTTCCTTTTAGCTGACTACAATAAATACAGTGATAATTTGATTGAAGAACCTCCTGAGGCTAAAGAGATGGGGGTTTAGTTTTTCTTTTTTCAGCTTCTTTTTATGGAAATCAACATTTTTAAAAGAGGTTTTAATAAAAGAGGAGTTTTTGAGTCGTTATTCACATTTTCCATACTTTTTCTTGCAATATTCATACTCAACTTTAAGCTTATAGTAGTGTTCGTTCTCCATGGCTGCCAGGTATTCGTAAATTTTCTTCATATTGTCTTCCCTTGCTCTCTTGGCGAGAATTTCATAAATTCTCTTTGCAAGAAGTTCTGACTCCATAGCTAGATTTAACACCTCTAGAATGCTTTTTGCATCTTTGAATTTATCTATGAGAGGCGCAACTTCAACTAGGGGCAAGTCTACATTTTCAAGTTTTTCTGTTTTGAACAATCGCTTGTATATCTCCCATAAACGAGTTGCATGTCCTTTTGATTCCTTTGAAAGGACAATAAACGTCTCCACGACTCTTTCATTGAGTCCCAGTTCCCTTGCTCTTATAGCAAGGTCTTTGTAAAGCTCTGCCTCTTTAAGCTCGCCTTCAATCCAGTAACTTAGGATTTCTCTATCACTTAGTTTCTCAAGCTTTTCAATGAACTCTTCAATGTCTAAATTTTCAAGGGTAATTTCTCCCATCTTAAAGCCACCCTTATACTTCCGAATTTTAAACTTATTTACCTTACTAGCAAAATTGTGAGAACCATTAGTATGTAAGTTGTTATGCTCAGAATTATGTGAATTTTTATCCAAAGGTCGCTCTTCTTTTTGCTTAGGAATATGAAAGCTCCGCTGAGCATTGTAAAACTCATAAAAGCAAAAGTAAGATAGCCGAGAGTATTATGATCCAAGAATCCCATTATGGAACACCCACTGGGAAGATATACACAGGATCTCCCTCGGTTTCAAGTATCTTAGCAACCTCTTCATCAGAGAAAGCTCCAACTGCAACTGTTCCAAGTCCTAATGCTGTTGCTTGGAGGTATATGTTCTGCCCTATATGTCCAGCCTCCATGTAAACGTATCTATAACCCCTTTCACCGTAATATTTTGTTGTTCTTTCATAAAATGCTACGAGTACTATATCAATGGCAGCTTTTCCAACCCACTGCTGGTTTAGTGCAGCTGCTTGCAGCTGTTTTCTGTAATCCCCCTCTTTAATCAACGTTAGGCTGTGCTTAAATGGGTTATAGTGATAAATTCCTGGCTCCAATCCTTCAACATTTCCCACAACCACATAAATCTCGAAAGGGTAAGTCGCTCCAGCACTTGGGGCAGCCCTAAATTTCCTCTTTTCTTCGGTTATTCCTTGAGCAGCCCACAATAATTGGGAAACCTCCTCAAGTGTTAATGGTTTATCCTTGTAATAGCGTATGCTCCTCCTCTTTGCTATTGCCTCCTCAACGCTCATATCACCTTTAAGCTTAGGTTCGGGCAGCATAATCTCCTCCCCCTTATATTCTGTGCTTTCTCCTCTAAAAGAGTACAAATAGGGTTTGAAGAGAACTAGGAAGAGAGAAATGAATACCATTGCAATAACGAGATAGCTAATTTTTCGATAATCCATGTTAGTAAATATGCATTTCAAGTATTTTAGAGCTTCGCATCAGCAGACCGGTCTTCATCATCCCATCAGTCCAGGGAGTTTTCATCATTTTCATACCTTGCTTCTTTGTTTTAATTAAATATTTTGCGCACTTTCAATTCGCTAATCTTATTAATCCCTTCTCTCAATTGTCTAACATGTTCCATGTAATCGTGAGAGCAAGAAAAGATGCCAAAGCACTGCAGTACATAAATGAGCGCAACTATGGTGGTTTTTTGAAAGTTTCGAGTCTTGGTGGAGGTAGAAAGTTTAATGAAGTTGAAGATACTCTTGAGGAGCTGAAGGAAGATCCATACATTCCGATTTTACTGTTCGGAGAAAAAGAAAAAGAGCTAGCTGGGGATATTAATGAGTATTTCCTGGAGTTAGGAAAACCTTTCTACTCCCGAATCCTGAGGACGAAGAAGGTTAGAAACATGCGTGTTGACGAGCTTTATGCTCACTTGGAGGAAATTAAAGCTAGATTTAGGCTTGGGATTGAGTGGGATGGAACTTACAAACTTAACCCAGAAAATCCTCTCGGCATTGAAATTAATCCAGACTATGACATCTACTTAGCCTTTGGCGATGCCTTTAGAGAAAACATGAAAGAGCTTTTGGGGATAGATATTGGGAGTGTTTCACTTGTTTTGAGGAAGCTAATGAACCAGGAAGTGTATTACTCAGGAAGCACAAAGATAGCTGAAGTCAGCAAGCGCATCGGAGAAGAAACTGAAGTGCTTTGGAGAATCTCTCACACTGAAGAGATTAGCTTAGAAGACATTATTAGGGCAAATGAGAATTACATTAAGGCTTTTGAAGATGCAAGCAAGAGTTTTCTTGAGCAATTTAAGGATTATGACATAATAGTGCCTTGGAGCGGTGGAAAAGATTCAACAGCAACTTTAATTCTGGCAAGCAAAGTATTCAAAAACGTTACAGCCGTTTATGTTAAAATGGAATACGAGATGCCTCAGACTGATGAATATGTTGAAGAGCTTGCTAAAAAGCTCGGCATTGATGTCGTCGAAACCTTTGTCTCAATGCCCATTGATAAGTATGGAATCCCCACCCATTATAACCGCTGGTGCACAAAGATGAAAGTTGAAGCTCTCTATAAAGCTATAGGAGAATTTGAAAATCCAATTTTGGTTGTAGGTGATAGAGATGGTGAAAGTGCAAGGAGGAGGCTAAAGCCACCTGTGATTGAGAGGGAAAATGAAATCCTCGGCACTTTCTTGGAAATAATGCCCATTAAGTTCTGGTCAGGTATGATGGTGCAGCTCTACATCTTGATGAATGGCTTTGATTTGCATCCTCTCTATTATGAGGGATTCTACCGTTTAGGCTGCACAATCTGCCCCAGCTTGGCTGATTGGGAGATAAAACTGCTTGATAAGAGAAATGAATTGCCGGAATTTTTCAAGAGATTTATTTTTGGACAAAAGGAAGAAGAGTAAGAAAAAGCTCAAACTCTCCTTCCAACAACAATTCCAATTATCAGACCTAAAATAACACCTAATGCCCCAATTCCTCCCAGCAGTGATGTTGGAACGCTTTTTACAGGGATTGTGGACGTTGTGACTGTGTCGGTTGTTTGAGTTTGTGT
Source organism: Thermococcus sp. LS2 (assembly GCF_012027375.1). Taxonomy (NCBI): domain Archaea; kingdom Methanobacteriati; phylum Methanobacteriota; class Thermococci; order Thermococcales; family Thermococcaceae; genus Thermococcus; species Thermococcus sp. LS2. Next base: position 20,670 of record NZ_SNUI01000007.1, read on the forward strand.
ATCAGTTTGCGTAGCGGTTGAGCTTGGTGTTGGGTGAGCTATCTGCGGTGTTGTTGTTTCCTCAGTTATTTTTGGCGTTGTCTTTGGAAGGAACATCATTGCAGTTTCTTTTGCATATTGGTAGAAGATCATGGCCGTTTGGATGTTCTCAATTCCTCCTTGCTTCTCATAGCTTTGGGCAAATTCATAATATGCCATTCCTAGAATTGGATAGACTCCTTGGCTCTGTGCTATTGCTATCGCAGTTTTTGCATCTTCCTTCATCTGCTGAAGCTTGTCCATTAGTACTGTTTCATTGTCTATTCCTAGTGTATCAAGTATGACCTCTGCTCTAATTCTTGCCTCCATTGCTGAGAATAAAGCAGCTGAGTACTTTCCATCTTCATAGTACTGCTCTCCTTGGTTGAGTTTATCAACGAGTCCTTGCATTAAGGTTTCTCCAAACATTGAGGTTATGTATGTGACTACTAGGCGGGCGTTGTCTAAGTATTCTCTCGCTGTGTCCTTGATAACATCTCTGCTGATTACATCGCCTTTTGCATATCTCTCGCCTAATTTTGCCCAGAACTTTGCTGTCTGAACTCTTTCATACGCAAATGCTGCATTACTCACTGCATTCCAATAATCCCCTTTGTAGTAATCGCTCCATGCATCCTTAAGAAGAGATTTTGCCTGCTCTATTCTCTCTTCACTCGCGGCAACTGCCTGGAGCATTGTTGTTCCTCTAATCGTTAAGTTAGAAACGTAATTTTCAGTGTCCTTTATATCCTCATTAACCATGTTGAGCAACTTTTCAATATCCTTCTCATCCTGCACATCTAAATACCAATCAACATGTCTGATGATAATCCTCGCTTGAAAGTCTTTGCTTAAAGCTGTGTAGTACATCCCTGAATCCAAAGCCTCTTTGGCATCTTTTAGGGTTTTGCTTGCATCATCGAGTGCTGCTTTGAGGTAGGAATAAGTTGTGTAGCTCACATCACTTTCTTTGAGCTTTTTCTCCACTTGTTTGTAGTATTTTGTGGTATTCTCGTAATCCTTTTCTGCATCTTCTTTGAGGAAGGACGTGTCAATCTTAACGTTTGCTGGGGCTTGGGGCTTCTCTATTTTATGTCCCGTGAAATAATAGACTGCTTCATAGATGTCCTTAATCTCCCTTACTTCTAATCCCCATCTCTCTTTTGCATATTCAACGACATCTACCTTTTCCTCTTTTGTCGTGATTTGAACGAGAGGTCCAATCTGTTTTTGTTCAGTTTTTTGGACAACTTGTATTCTTTGCCCTTCTGGAATTAAGAAAAGCTTAGCTCCGACGCTGTGAGCGGCTGAAGCTTTCTCCAAAATCCCACCAACAGGCCCAATTGTTCCGTCTGGGTTTATCATTCCAGTCATCATAACATCGTCCCTGAGTTTCCAGCCTTTTAATGCAGCAATTATTCCAACAGTCATTGTTCCTCCAGCAGAAGGACCACCAATAATTGGAGAATCTGCTTTAACTTGGATAAAAACATCATATTTGCTCATATCCACTCCGAGAACTCTGCCAGCAACTTGAGCAGCTAATCTTGCGCTTGCCTGCATGTCAACCTCTGCTAATGGCCATGTCTCAACGTACACATGACCGCTTCCTGGGGCAACTGTAATTACGAACTCAGTTGCTACTCCTATCAAATCCCCGTTGGCAGTTTTTGAAACTGCTGGTGCCTTTAAGATCACTGTATGTCCCTCTACAGGACACTGAGCAAGAGCTAGAGGCGAAAGCAAGAGTATTAACGCCAAAATTGGGAATAGCTTTCTCATTTACTCACCTCCAAAATCCAAAAAGGTTTTTAATTTAATAGCTCTTGTGGTTCATGAATCTAATTTAGAGACGTGCACCAAATAAATTTAATATCCCTAAATTGTTGTAATGAAATGCTGAGGGGATATAGATGGAGTTGTTTTCATCGCTGATTCAGAGAAAGTTCAAGAACATTGCCGAAAAAAGGTATGAGCGTATTCTCAGAGAATACAAAGAGTTTTTGTTAACCGAAGAAGAAATGGTGCTTCCAGAAATTAAGTCTATTCTAATGCCCCTTGACAGATTCATAAGTGAAGTTCCAACTGGGGTTTATGATACCCTATCGGCTTATAAAGAAGCGAAAATACTTCTGGTCTATATCATTGATGCTCAGGTGTTCCACATGATTGAGCAGACACTTGGAAGAAGAGCAAGCGAAGAATTCAGAAAAAAAGAAGAGAGCTATGGAAAGGCGTTACTTGAAAAGATTGCTGGCAATTTTGAGGAATTGAGCATAAGCACGCAGCTCAGATTGTTTTTTGGTGACAAAAGTGAGGATGTTATAAAGCTAGCCGAGAAGCACGATATGCTCGTACTGTCAAAAGCTTATGGCTCTGAAATCACAAAAACACATCCCCTAAGCCCTGTGGTTTTAAAGATAGTTCAGCATGTTGGTATTCCGGTCATAATATATTGAGGTGGCCGAAATGAATCAAGAGGCAATAGCAATTGCAGTATTTCTCTTTACCTATGCGCTTGTAGTTAGCGAAAGGATTCATAGAGCGGTTGCTGCTATGCTTGGCGCATCGGTAATTTTGTTTTTGAAAATTGTGCCTTGGGAGGAAGTTCCCAAATATTTGGATTTAAACACTCTATTCCTTCTCATGGGGATGATGATTATTGTAAACACCGCCAGAAACAGCGGACTTTTTGAGTATGTTGCAATAAAAACTGCAAAGCTTGCACACGGAAGTCCAATTAGGGTTTTATTGCTGTTCTCTGTTGTCACTGCAATAGTTAGCTCTGTACTTGATAACGTTACAACTGTTCTATTGCTAACTCCAATGCTTCTCTACATTTCTCGCCTAATGGATTTGAATCCAGTTCCCTTCTTGCTCTCCGAGATTTTTGCCTCCAACATTGGCGGAACTGCAACTCTAATAGGTGATCCTCCAAACATAATGATAGGCTCTGCAGCAAAGCTGAGCTTCAATGAGTTTTTGATTAATATGGGACCTATAGCGGCGGTTGATTTGATTGCAACTGTCTTGATAATATACCTCGCATATAACAATGCTCTTAAGGTGACACCAAAGAAGAAGGTCATGATAAAGCAAACTCTCCGGGGCTTAAACGAAAAAGCTGCAATTAGGGACATAAGACTTTTCAGGAAATCTGTTGCTATAATTATATTTGTTGTCGCTTTGTTCTTCTTCCACGATAAGCTGGGCATAGAGCCTGCTGTTGTGGCTCTCCTTGGGGCTTCTCTCATATTGTTATGGACACGGGAAGATCCGGAGGGCATTTTTGAAAAAATTGAATGGCCGGCTTTGTTCTTCTTCGGAGGGCTGTTCATAATAGTTGGTGCATTAGAAGAGACGGGAACGATAGCTAAAGTTGCAGAATGGGTTTTGACTCATATTCATACTCAAGGCCAAGCTCTGCTTGTCATTACATGGTTTTCCGCTTTTTCCTCGGCTATCGTGGATAACATTCCCTTAACAGCTGCAATGATACCCCTGATAAAGCATATGGGAGCTTCAATGAATGTTTATCCTCTTTGGTGGGCTCTCAGCTTAGGAGCTTGTTTGGGCGGTAATGGAACTGCAATTGGAGCATCTGCAAACGTCGTTGTCATTGGGATTGCTGAAAGAGAGGGTATTAAGATAACGTTTGGAGAATTTTTAAAGGTGGGCATGGTCATAATGGTCGTAACCGTTGCTATAGGTGTTGGAATACTCTGGATTAGATATATTGGGTGGTAAAGATGAAAATACTAGTACTCATAGATGGTTCAAAATGGAGCCAAAAGGCAGCTCTGCACGCTATATCAATAGCAAAGAAAAAGAATGCCAAAATTATTTTGTTTTCAGTTCTTGATAAAAGAGAAGCAAGAGCCGTTGCGTTTAACCTAAGCATGAGGAGCGACAAACTTGAAGAGATAAAGAACTTCGAGGAGCAGATATGGCATGATATGAAGAGGAGCGTTAAGGAGATAATGATTGGCTTGCTTGAACTCTGCCACGAAGAGAACGTTAACTGCTCTATGAAAATAGTAGAAGGCATTGCAAAGGATGAAATCCTTAAGGAAGCAAATAGTGGAGAGTACACTTTAGTTGTTATGGGGGCTTATGGAAAAAGTGGGAAGACTAGAATTGGAAGTCTATTGGAGGAGCTCGCTGGGGTAATAAAGCCGCCACTGATGATAGTCCGCTAATCTTTTTTCATCACAGCTATGAAGAACAAGAGCAGTATTATTAACTCAAGGAGCGTTGCGGCAATTTCAAGAGTTCCCTCATTCACTTCAGTTATTATGTGGAGATTTTCTAAAGCCTTTTTGATTCCAAACAGCAGGAAAGCGAGTAACAAAAAGAGTATGCTTTTCATGCCGCTTTTTTTGTAAGCTATCCATGAGATGAAGGATAGGAACAGCGCAAACCCTACTATGACAGCATCAAGTATTATGTCAATCATTCACCTCACCACCTTTCAGAGTCAGCATGAGATCGATAAGTCTATCCGCCAGCTTATCCCATAGCTTTGGCCTGTACTCGCTAATCACTCTTATTATGACCTCAATATCACATTTCAGGCTGTAAACTACATTTCGACCTTCTTTCCTTTTCTCGATCAGTCCCAATTTGCTGAGAGTGTTCATGTGGTAGTTTATCGTTGCTTGCGTCAGCTTTAATCTTTTGGCAATTTCCCGCTGATTCATGTCTCTTTCAGCCAGCAAGAGCAGTATTTTACGCTGGGTTTCATTTGAAATTGCTATCAGTAAGGGTTCGTATTTTTTCTCAAACTCTTTTGGGAAAATGTACCTTTTCCCTCCGAGCTTTTTTGAAAATATCAAGCCCTCCTTTTCCAGCTGATGGAGGTGATACTGCAGATTCCCTATGCCTATTCCGAGCTCATCTGCAAGCCTTCGAAAGGTTATCCCCGGGTTCTGGCGAATATACTGCAGTATCTCTTCCCTATGAGTCATGCTACCACTTACCTTATCCTACTTTTGGTACAGTTTTCTATGAATAAAAAGAAATATAAATTGATTTTGGGTTTATGATGAGTGTCGTTTTTGTGAGGTGAGATGCATGGAAGTCGAGAGATTGATGAAAAAAGCAGAAGAACTTGCGAGAAGATATGGGATCAAATACTATGAAGTGAGAATAGCGAAGATAAATGCCACTCATTTAGAAATGCAGAATTCTCACCTTGAGGAGCTTTCTTCAAATATGGAAATTGGAATTGGAGTGAGAGCGTTTTCTGGAGCTTGGGAGTTCTCTTCGGCTAACGACATGAGGAGGGCAGAAAAGGCAGTAGAGACTGCAATGAAAATAGCAAAGTTAATGAAAGGGAGCTCAAAAGTTTATCTCGATGATCCAATAAAAGATCGAGCTGAAATTAAGACGAAAAAGTCCTTTATGGATGTGGATTTAGAGGAGAAGCTTGAGCTCGTAAAAACTGTGGATAAGCTGTTAGCAGATGAAGAGATTGTAAACAGAAAGATAGCTTATGGCGATGGCTTAAAGTGGCAGTTCTACTTTAACTCGCTGGGAAGCGAAATTGAAACCATAATTCCAAGAATAAGACTCAGCTTCTCTGCAACAGCTAAAAAGGGAAACGACATGCAGAGTTATTGGAAAATCTTCGGTGGGACTGGAGGATGGGAAATAATTGAGAATGTTGATTTGGAACATTGGGCTATCTTTGTGAAAGAAAAAGCAAAGTCTCTGCTGAATGCTCAACTGCCCCCTTCTGGAGAGTTTGATGTAATAATGGATCCAGAGCTTGCAGGTGTATTTATTCATGAAGCTTTAGGGCATGCAAGCGAAGGTGATGCAATAAAGAATGGGGAGAGCATTTTAGAGGGCAAGCTTGGAGAGAAAATAGCTGTTGAAGAGCTTACGGTTGTTGATGACCCAACTTTAGAAGGAAAATTCGGCTCATACATTTATGATGATGAAGGGATAAAAGCGAGAAGAGTTGAAATAATCAAAAATGGAGTTCTTAATGAATATCTCCTCGATAGGGAAACAGCTGCCTACCTCAATATGGAACCAAATGGACACAGCAGGGCTCAAAGCTACAACTATCAGCCTTTAGTTAGGATGAGCAACACGTACATTGAACCTCGTGATTGGAGCTTTGAGGAGATGCTCAGTGAAGTGAAGCGTGGTTTATATTTAATCGGAGATAAAGGTGGAGAAGTGGACATCGCTAATGGAACATTCATGTTTGGAGCAAAAGAGGGCTATCTAATTGAAAATGGTGAAATTAAAGCGCATATAAGGGACGTTGCATTATCAGGAAAAATCCTTGACGTTCTTAGAAATATCAGAGCTATTGGTAAGGACTTAAAAGTTGAGTTCCCAGGCTATTGTGGAAAAGGCCAGTGGGTACCTGTTGATGACGGCGGCCCTCATGTATTGACGAGAGCTTTGGTGGGTGGATTGCTATGATAGATGAATTAATTAAAATCCTCAATCACAAGGACGTTGAGTGGGAGATTTACTGGGAAATAGGGAGAGGAAGCTCCTTTAAGATTGAGAGATGTGAGCTGGTGAGGGCTCAGCGTAAATACCACTCAGGCATTGGACTGAGGGTTGGATATAAAGGGAAAATTGGCTTCTCATACATCACTGGGATAAACCACGACAGAGCGACTTTGGAAAGGTTTGTGAACAGAACAATAAAGCTTGCAAAGGTTAGTGAAGTTCCTTTTCATGGATTTTCTGATGATAATGGGAAGAACAAAGTTAAAGCTCTCTATGACAAGAGAATTGAAGAGCTGAGCTTTGATGATGCTTATGCAACTGCTCTCTCCCTAACTGAAAAGGAGAAAGAGCTCAAAGAAAAGTTTGGAAAAGAGTACACTTTTTCTGGGGGTTTAGCTTTTGGAGTGTCCACGGATGGAATAGCAAATTCCAACGGGATAGAAAAAAGCGAAAAAACAACAGGACTGAGCATCAGCATTCACATCGTCAAAAGAGCTGAAAAAAACGGGATTGGAAGCTACTATAAGGGATTTAGACTGATGCCAGACTTTGAGAGAGAATTTTCAGTAGGACTTGAAAAAGCTTTAGAAGAGGTGGAGCTGAGCTATAATGCCAAAAAGATTGATGGATACGAAGGAGAGCTTATCCTAGAGCCGCATGCAGTAGCTTCTCTCATGAGCATTTTAATGGTCAATCTCTATGGAGACAACGTCTATCACAGACGCTCGAGATTTTCAAAGGTGGAGGATAGGATTGCTAGTGAAAGCTTTACACTGATAGACGATGCAACCCTTGAAGGAAAGCTTGGCAGTTATTCCTTTGATGGCGAAGGGAACCCATCTCAAAGAACCGTGCTAATTGAGAACGGTATTTTAAAGGGCTTTCTTTTTGATGAAACTTATGCTAAGCTTATGAACACGGAGAGCACGGGAAATGCTGTGAGGGATTTTAGGACAACGCCGCACATTGGAAACAGCAATGTGATTGTTGATGGAAAAAGGGAAAATTTGGAGGAGTTAGAGAAAGCCATTATTATAAAGCGCGTTTTTGGGGAGCACACTGCGAATCCAGTAAGCGGAGATTTTTCCCTGACAGTTGAGCTCGGCTACATAATTGAAAATGGTGAGGTTAAGCCATTTAAAGACAATATGTTTGCGGGCAATATTTTCGAGTTGATAAACTCAATTATAAGTGTTGGGAAAGAGAAAGAGGAAATTGGCAGTTTCATATCTCCAAGGATTCTCTCCTTTGGCAGAATTGTATAAAGCTATGTTAATTTGAGTAAACTATTTATACTACAAATTCAAAAATTAATTCCGGTGGTAAGCGGATGGCTGAGCAAGGATTTGGGTTCATCTTTTCTAAAATGAGGGCTGGCGAGACTGTGCTTGTTGAATATACCTCCGTATCATCCCCCGAAATCTTGCTATATGTGATGGAGAAGTATTGCAGACAAAATGATATTCCAATGATTATTGATGATGCGGCTGATACATTACCAGAATTTCTGACTCGGTTAGAGCTTATAGGGCTCCCCATAGACGAGTTTAGTGACATTCCTATTATAAAGATAGGGGGCCATAGAAATGAGGGGAATATCATTGGAAAGATAGATATTGAAAGGTATTCTTTAGACTTTCAGTACTATAACTCTGTTTATGAAAACGTTTATGAAAAAGTTCATCCCTCTAAGATGATCTATAACCCTGTATTGGGAATTTACAAGCTCTTTTTGATAAACTCAATAAAGGAATATGGGGGAGGTATCAGGCTACTCAAAAACATCTCAAAATACGTTGGAAACAAAACTAGGATAGCATTTTATTTCGTTAATAAAGAGCTAATGCAGGCCAAATTTCCAGAGCTTTTCTATCTATTTGAGGAGATTGCAACATCGGTTATGCAATGGGAAAGGAGTGGTAGTACCTATAAGTTGAAGGTTATCAAATCTGCAAACAATGACATTCTTGAGAAAATTGCGACAATAGATTTTGAAGAGATTAAGAAGATGTGAAAGTTTTTAAGCTCTTTTTTCTTATCACTTCTGGTGATATAATGAGGAAGCTGATTATTTTGTTAATCTTAGCTCTCCTATTGCCAAGTAATTATGCCTATCGAATTCCAGAGAAAGGCGTCATTTATCAGATAATGGTTGACCGCTTTTACGATGGGAATAAGAGCAATAATCAGCCTTTTTACGATCCAGCTCATAAGAATTATCGCCTTTACTGGGGTGGGGATTTACAAGGAATAATTGAGAATCTTGACTACATCCAAAGCTTGGGAGTGTCAATGATATGGTTATCCCCGATCAATGACAATATAGATCGTATGGCATCGGGCTCTGCTCCCTATCACGGCTATTGGACGAGAGATTATAAGAGAATAGAGGAGCATTTCGGAGACTGGAAACTTTTCAAAACACTAGTTAAAGAAGCAGAGAAAAGAGGGATTTGCATAATCGTTGATTTTGTTCCGAATCATTCAAATCCAGCAACTGATGGTGAATTTGGTTCCCTCTATGACAATGGCACTTTTATCACAAACTACTATTATGACGGCAAAAATGCAACGTTGAATCCCTATACGGGAAGCCTAGAGGATGTTTATCATCACAATGGTGACATTAAGGTGTGGGAGGGATTTGAGCTTAAATATGGAAATCTTTTCGGTCTGGCAGACTTTAATCAGCTAAATCCTTGGGTTGATGAGTATCTCAAAGATGGTGCGAGTTTGTTTGTTCAGAGCGGTGTTTGTGGATTTAGAATTGATGCAGTCAAACACATTGACTTAGGCTGGTTGACTCAGTTCTATGCTCATTTGTACATGCAAGAGCCCCTCTTTATCTTTGGTGAGTACTACAAGCTTAACTTTGAAAAAGACGATGACATGTTCTACTTTTATCAATATTCTAATGTTTCTTCCCAGCTCAGTATTCCAATAAGGAACGACATTGTGAGGACGTTTGCCTTTGGTGGAAGCCTTAAGACTCTTGCAAGAGAGCTTGAGGAATATTACTCTCACTTCGTTTATCCAAATAAGGCAGTTAACTTCCTCGACAATCATGATTTGCCCAGATATCTAAGCGAAAGTAAAAATCTCGATAGGTACCACATGACATTGAGCTTAGTAATGACGTTGCCGGGAATTCCAGTGATTTATTATGGTGATGAAAGCTACTTGGTTAGCAAAGAGGGGAAGGGTGATCCATATAACAGGCCAATGATGGAATTTAACAACCAAACAGAGGCTGCAAGAATAATCAGAACTCTTGCAGAGCTCAGAAAAGAAAACAACGCTCTCGCTTATGGGGATTTTGAGACGATTTATGCTGATTACAACACTTGGATCTTTGAGAGAAAATTTGGTAGCGAGAAGGTTTTGGTTGTTGTGAACAAAGTGGACAGCAAAAACTTAACCCTCAGCTTAAACTGGAGCGACGGAATTTACAGAGATGTTCTTTATGGAGTTAAGATGCAAGTTAAAGATGGAAAAGCTGAAATTTCAGCCCCTAAAAACAAAGTGCTTGTGTTCAGTTATGAGGGTGAGCAAGAGAAACCTTTAATTGGATCTATAACTCCATATATCGCTCAACCAGGTCAGAAACTTATTCTTGGTGGAGCCGGATTTGGAAAAAGTGGAAAGGTGTTTATTGAAGGAGTAAGAGCAGAAGTCCTTGAATGGAGCGATGAGATGATAGTTTTTAGGATGCCCAAGCTGGACACTCAAAAAGCTTGGGTTGATGTTTACGTTGAAACAAATGGAAAGAGAAGCAACAGCGTTAAGCTTCGATATTTAAGTGGAAACGAAGAAGCGTTTTTGCTTGTTTTAAATGCATCTAATTTGACGGGTCAGATATGGATTAAAGGCAACATCTCCGAATTGGCCGAACCAATTCCACTGATGAGGTCTAAAACTGACTATTATTTCCAAGTTGTCAGCCTTCCCGTAAATACAAGCTTTAGCGTGGATTTATACTCTGGTTTACCTTGGGAAAAGCTTGAGCCTTTAAACGTAACTCTTTACGGAAAATCAATCAACAAAACGATAATTCTAACGAAGACAGAACCGACTCCAAATTACACCCAAACAATCACAAGATCTACAATTCAATCTCCCTCAACATCCATCTGTGGAACGGGCTTAATTTTGATGTTATCCCTAATAGTCCTCTTCAAAAAGCGCTGATTCTTCGTCCCAAATGCTCTTCCATTCAAATGGATCTTTCCCTTTTCTTGTTTCTTCTTTGGGTTGTTCAATCTCAATTTTGGGTTTTTCCTTATGCATAAGGGCTGCTAACCAGAGAAAAGCGAACGGCCCGGTGAGGATGAACAACATTAGAAAGATAATGATCTTTTTCTGTTTCTCGTTCATATCTTTGCTTTGACCTCACAAGTATATTAAGCTTCAGGCCATGTTAAAATGCCACAAACCTTTTTAATTATCGAAAAAAGAAATCTTCCGGATGTGATAACAATGAAAAAACATGAATGGGAAGACTTTTTTGATAGAGAGGCACGTCACTACTTGAAAGAGCCGTTTACTAAATACACAAAAGAGGAAGTGGAGTTTTTATTAAATGAGTTTCAGCTACCAAAAGGAGCTAAAATATTGGATGTTGGCTGCGGTGTCGGAAGGCATTCGATAGAACTCGCAAAAAGAGGATACAGAGTAACCGGAATAGATATTTCTCAAGGAATGCTTGAAGAAGCAAGAAAACGAGCTCAAAAGGAAGGTGTTGAAGTGGAGTTCATAAAAGCAGACGCTACGAAGTTTAAGCGTGAGGAGGAATTTGACGCTGCCATATGCCTCTGCGAAGGTGCTTTTTCGTTAATCGGTTCAAGTGACGACCCAATAGAGCACGACTTAGCGATACTCAAGAATATTTATGAATCCCTAAAGCCTGGTGGAAAATTTATTTTGACTGCCCTAAGTGCCCTTTCAAGAATTAAAGGGGCATCAAACAAGGACATAACCAAAGGAACTTTCGACCCAAACACCATGACGTTCTTTGAAGAAATTGAGGCACCTGATGGCACAAAAATCCCGATTAGAGAACGCGTTTACGTCCCTACAGAGCTTTACTTAATGTTCAAAATGGTTGGGTTTGAAGTAAAAGCCATTTGGGGAGGCACTGCTGGAAGATGGGGAAAGAGGAAAGTAGATTTTGACGATATCGAAATAATGGTGATAGCTGAGAAGCCTAAAAAGTAGAAATGACTCTGGATTAAAAAGAAAAGCTTAAATCTTCCTTAAGAGCTTTGTCCTCTTTTCTTCGTACTCCTCTTGGATTATAACACCCATATCGTAGAGCTCTTTTAACTTCTTAAGCTTCCTCATTCTTGAAGATGCGCCTCTCAGTACAATGCTCCAAATCCCAACGAAGATTACACAGTTTCTGTTAGGATATACAGGCTCATGGATAAATGTTAGTGCTTTTTCCTTTTTTCTTTATCTAGTAAAGCTTAATTACTCCTAAACCCTTTCTAATTTCGGTGATTATAATGAATTTCGAGCGAAAAGTCCTCATTGGGATGGTCCATCTCAAACCTTTACCAGGCTCTTATCTTTATGATGGAAACTTTGACGGAATATTGGAACATGCAATTGATGAAGCTAAAAAGCTTGAAAAAGCGGGCTTTGATGCAGTAATGGTTGAGAACTTCAATGATGTGCCTTTTCCAAAGACTGTTGAAAAAATAACGGTAGCAGCGATGAGTGTCATTGCAAAAGCAATTCGTGAGGAAGTTTCTCTTCCTTTGGGCATAAACGTCTTGAGGAACGATGGGATAGCAGCTTACTCAATAGCCTACGCTGTGAAAGCGGACTTCATAAGGGTGAATGTTTTAAGCGGGGTTGCATACACTGACCAGGGAATAATAGAAGGCATAGCCTATGAGCTGGCAAAGCTGAGGAAGCTCTTGCCAAGTAAAATAAAGGTTTTTGCAGATGTTCATGTTAAACATGCCTACCATTTCGGAGAATTTGAAGATGCATTGAGAGATACAGTTGAGAGAGGCTTGGCTGACGCTGTAATTATCAGCGGAAAGGCTACGGGTAGTGAAGTTAATTTGGAGAAACTTAAAAAAGCAAAGGAAATTTCGCCAGTTCCAGTTATTGTAGGCTCAGGGACAACCTACGACAACCTTCCAAAGCTGTGGAAATATGCTGATGGCTTCATAGTAGGGACATGGATTAAGAAAGATGGGAAAACAAAGAATGATATTGACCTGAGAAGGGCTAAGAAGCTAGTGGAGCTTGCGAATGAGCTGAGAAACTGGTAATTCTACTCCACTCCTTTTTATTTATAAACTTTTATGATTTTCTGTAATTGTAATTACATTCATCGGGTGATTGAGATGGGAAAATACTTCGGAACAAGCGGGATTAGAGAAGTGGTCAATGAAAAACTGACTCCAGAGCTTGCTTTAAAAGTTGGAAAGGCTTTAGGAACTTATCTCGGCGGAGGAAAAGTTGTTGTTGGTATGGACACCAGAACTTCTGGAGAGATGCTCAAGAATGCTCTAATTTCTGGTCTTCTAAGCACTGGTGTTGATGTTATTGATATTGGTCTCTCTCCTACTCCCTTAACGGGCTTTGCGATAAAGCTCTATGAGGCTGATGCTGGAGTAACAATCACGGCCTCACACAATCCCCCAGAATACAATGGAATTAAGGTCTGGCAGCCCAATGGAATGGCATACACGAGTGAGATGGAGAATGAGCTTGAGAAAATCCTTGAGAGTGAAAACTTTAGGAAAGTCGCTTGGAATGAAATTGGAAAGCTGAGCTATGCAGATCCAAAAGAGGAATACATCAAAAGGATTTTGGATATAATTGAGCTTGAAAATTCCTACACTGTTGTTGTTGATACTGGAAACGGTGCAGGCTCTCTCGTTAGTCCGTATCTTCAGAGGGAGCTCGGCAACAAAGTTATAAGCCTCAATGCTCATCCTTCCGGATACTTTGTCCGTGAGCTGGAGCCGAATGCGAAAAGCCTTGAGTGGCTTGCCAAAACTGTGAGAGTCATGAAAGCTGATGTGGGCATAGCTCATGACGGAGATGCTGACAGAATTGGCGTCGTTGATGATCAGGGCAACTTTGTTGAATATGAAATTATGCTGAGCTTAATCTCAGGCTACATGCTGAGGAAGTTTGGAAAAGGAAAGATAGTTACGACGGTTGATGCTGGCTTCGCTTTAGATGATTACGTTAAGCCCTTGGGGGGAGAAGTCGTTAGGGTCAAAGTTGGAGACGTTGCTGTTGCGGAAGGCATAGTTAGGGAAAATGCAGTCTTTGGCGGTGAGCCAAGTGGGACTTGGATAATGCCCCAATGGAACCTCACTCCAGATGGAATCTTTGCCGGGGCTTTGGTCTTAGAGATGATTGACAAGCTTGGGCCTTTGAGCGAATTGGCTAAAGATGTGCCGAGATATGTAACGCTTAGAGCCAAGATACCATGTCCAAACGAGAAAAAGAGAAAAGCTATGGAGATAATTGAAAGGGAAGCTCTGAAGAGCTTTGAATATGAAAAGTTAATTGACATAGACGGAGTGAGGATCGAAAACTCTAACTGGTGGATCCTCTTTAGACCGAGCGGAACAGAGCCAATAATGAGGATTACACTTGAAGCTCGCACAAAAGAGAAAGCAGAGGATCTAATGAGAAAAGCAAGAGAGCTTGTGGAGAGAGCAATAAGGGAAGCTTAAAGATATGTTTGAGGTTTCGTCTTTTCAATTTTGAGAAAAAGCAAAAGCTGTGCCTTCTCATCTAAGCAGAGTCTCAAGCAGTGCAAATTCCTTTTTCTCCCACACATCTCTGCTCGTGCTTACGAAAACATTCCCTCCATACAGAAAAGAGAAATCTCTCAGTCTCGTTAGGAACTTCACAACCGTGTTGAAGCCATTATACTCGTTGAGATATTCTATGCAGTCAATTATCACAACTCCACTTTCTCCTTTCTTTTGGGCATTTTCAAAATGCCTCTTTGATAGGTCGAGAATCTTGGGCAGATTTACAGGAGAGATTACGTTATCGCCGTTTATCGTGGATATAAAGTAGTTCTTCCACAATTTCGGAAACTCTTTGTATTCTCTTGTGAATATTAAAATTTCGGAATTTTCAAGTCTCTTTTTCAGCTGAGAATACTCTTTGCTGTCCACAATGAGTATCTCAGTTTGATGCTTTTCCTCGGGAATTCCTCTGAATCTAACTTCTTTACCGAGTTTGTTGAGGTAGTAAACTCCGAGGGCGATTAACATTAAAATTGTAAATTGGAGCAGATTGCCTATGTCTGAGCTTCTGATGAATGGATGTACTATCTCATTGACGCCAATTCCTCCAATGATAATTGCCAGCTTTCGCGCGGCTGAGGGGTAGATCTCTTTGGCTGTATACATGAAAAGGCTGGCTAAAAAGAGAAAGATGCCGGATATTGCATATGGGATTGAGATTGAATCCTGGGTGAAAGGCAGACCTCTCCATAGGTGGTAAGCTATCCAATATAGGGAAACAGCTATGGGTGTAGCGGGAAGGATTTTCAGAACAGTACAATCCGGAAGAAGGCTCTCCTCTTGAACAAGCCTCAGAGCTCCATATGCAAAGAGAGAAACGAACAGTGCTTTGAAGATAATAACACTAACCCAATTCTCTGTATAGTCAAAGTATATGTTCACAGCACAGAGAGCCGTCCCAAGGGCCATAAAAAGCACCGACTTCCTTTTAGTCTTCAGATACATTCTGAGAAAAAAGAACATTGCAACTGCAACTAAATAGCCCCCACTATAAACAGGGCATTTATGACAACAATATTCACATCTTTCACCAGCGTTAGTATTATGTAAAAAAATAGAGTTTTTTGGTATATTAAACTTTACTATAAAATTTAAGAAAGGCTATGGGTTTTTGAGAAGATTGTCCAGCTTGCTTAGACTTTTTTCAAGATTATCTTTGTCAATTTCCAAGTAGATGCCCTCAACTTTAGCTTTTAAAATCTCAAACAAAATCCCATCGCCTTTAACAAGTTTGAAGTCTTTAGCTATTTCCTCTGCAATTTTGAACCTCTCCTCTCGTGGGAGCTTTTTGAACTCTTCTATTCTCTCATAGGGATACTTTTCTGAGTCGCTTGAAGTTGTGTGAAATACCCCGCATGTTGGAGAACCTTTGACTCCGATAAAGATCACCCTTGAGGGCTGTTCTTCTTCGATGCTCTTAGCTATGAACTCAGCAACTCTCTTGGCGTATTCTCTCATGCCGAGCTTTTCATAAACCTCTTTGCTTGCAGGTGCCCTTGGAAAGCCCAGCAGTAAGAACTCTGGACACGGATAAGCCAAAATCTTGAGATAATGATACTTCCCAAAGAGCTCCATCAGAGTTGACGCTGTCCTGTATTCCTTTTCTTTTGGACCCCTATAAACGATGAACGGACTAAGGAGGCAGGGAGCAATAACAATAAGTGTATTCAGAAATTCAAGAATCTTCTTAACTTCCTTTCTTAAATCCTCCAAAGTTCCTTCATTCACAATCACAAAATCTGCTAGATCTTTTAGTTTGCTCGTGTGATAAAGCTTCTCCTCTTCGTCGTCCATTCTCTTAAAGTCCTCAAAGCTCTTAATGGCTTTGTCTTTTCTAGCTTTTCTTTTAACTACTCTTTCATATCTAAGCCTGGGCTTTGCTTCGACGTAAATAATAACGCCTCCTCTCTGCTTTATAGCTTCAATCTCTCCCCTTGAACGAACTCCATCAATGACAACATTTCTGCAGTGCCTCATCTTATCTAAAGCGAGTCGGATTAAGATGTCTTCTCCATAGGTTTCCTTTAGATATCTCCCATATTCAATCAGCCTATCTCTCGTCGGCTCGGCTTTTTCTGGCAACTCGGGAATCCAGGAGTAGGCATCAACATTGTGAGTCAGCAAATCTATGAGGGGATCGCTGCAGGAAATTCTGCAAAAGCCTTTTTCTTCAAGAAACTTTGCTATTGTAGTTTTTCCAGCTGCTATCTTTCCAACGACGCCGATAATCATTTTATCACCTCAGCTTATAACTTTGAATTCCCTTAGCAATAGATGGATATCTCTATCATCGTAGGCTTTGCTTTCAATTGGTATTATGATTATTGAGTTGTTTACCAGTGCGTAATCTTTGAGAGTCGTTAGGAATTTAAAAATGCTTTTGAAGCCGTTTTCAGTAGTAAGGTATTCGAGACCTTCTAGAAGTATGACCTTTGGTTTTCCCTCTTTTTTCATAAAGTTGACAAGAGTTTGCATTAGGTAGGGGAGATTTGTAGGGTATACAGTGTCTTTTCTTTCAACCTTTGTCAGCCACAGTATTGGTGTTTCTCTAAGTCCCAAGGCTTTTCTGACAATTTCTGGAGGATTTCTTGAAATTACAAGCCCAGGACGCTCAGCTAGTAATGCCTTGAAATAGGTATAGCATTTATTTTCATCGGTGCAAATATAGAGTCCTGAATCAAGATGAACTTTCACTGTTTTTTCAAGATCCTCCCTGACTACTGGAACCGGGTTGTATTTCTCTACTATATTCACTATAACATTTATCCAACCAATTCCTATGAAAGCTATTGTTATTGCATATATCCAACTTGTTAGCTGATCTGTAAATTGGCTCCCTAAATAACGTCCTTGGATTATTAAGTTATCAAAAACGTCAATTACATTACCCACGACTGCTATCCCAAGGCTTACTAGAATTGTGTAATAAAATCCCTTTAGGGATGGGAATTTGTTCACGAAAGCGTGTCGATACCTAAATGTGACTACAAAAACTATCAGCACGAATATGAAATTCACGACATCAGAGACAAACGTTATCTCGTCATATATACCAATCATTTATTTAACACCTAACAACTTTATTAATAATGGCTTAAAAGAGTTTTGCCGTTTGGATATTTCACCTTTTCCAGCCTCTCCAGATTAAGTTCGCACCATCAGTTGACTCCATAAGACCTTCGTAAACATAGCTGATTACAAAATTCACTAAAGCATTTTTGTCAAAATTTACTGGCTTTTCAAAACCAAAGAAATATTTCGCCTCAAAGAACCCCATGTGCAAAAATCGGAGAGGATTTAAAAGTGCAATATCCTCTTTAAACTTCAAATCAAAAGGAAAGTCAGAAATTATAATCCTCAGACCTTTTTCCTTTGCAATTTCTATCAACTTTTCATCATCTGGAAATAGAACTTCTTTTGGTGAGCCTTCAATTGTTTCGTACTCCCATTTCGGAAAGGCATATTTAATCCCAACTTTCACGGGAATTAACCCAACTTTTTCGGCAAAGCCAATCATGGCCTTAGCGTTGAAGCTCAAGAAGACTAAAGCTTCTCCATTATCCTTAAGCTCTGGCCATTTTCTTGGGGGAAATTTAAGCTCTGCTTCAAGTATGGGTTTTAGAAACTCTAAATGCGTGCTTTCAATTCTTCTAATGTTTTCCTTAATCCTCTTTTTCTTAATCAGCAAGTCAAGCTTGGAATATACAGTAACTTGTTTCACTCCAAGTTCTTCTCTAAGCTTTCCAATCACAAAGCTGTTGCCTATAATTGCACTTTTGTCGCTCCTATCTCTTGCTATGATGAACAGCTTATCCCCTTCGCTGTCATAGATAACTTCATCAATAAAAAAGGGAACCTCCTCAAAGCCATACCTTTTTCGAATTTCCCTAATTTTTTCTGCAATGAACTCTTTTGTAAACATTAAACCACCTTGTATGGCTCCATGCACTCATAAATCTCCTTTGCTATTTTTAATGCTTCATCTTTGTCATCAGTGTCTTTTACAATAATCTTCCCGCTTGGAAATACACTTATATCATACTTTTTCTTAACTAAAGCCAAGAATCGTGTAACCCTCTTTATCTGAAATCCTTTCTCAGCTAAGCACTCACAGAGTTCTTCCATATCAACATTGTATTTCTCCTCTGGAGTTATGTTTATGGCTTTCATACTTGTGCATGGTTTTGCAATGAGCATGAGCATCACCTCGATAAAATTTAGGGGGGAGCGATAAAAAGATTTATGTCAAAATGCTCTAGCTTTTCTTTAGGATAAGCTTCATTAAAGCTCCTTGTTTTTCCAGTGCATATTCATCAAAGCTGCTTCTTTTGGCTGCTTGGAATATTCTTCCAACCCATTCCTTGTATTTCAACCCATGAAGTCTGAATCCAATTCCCCAAGGAAAGTATGGGAAGTTAACGCTTTTCAAAAACTCTCTGAGTTCTTGCTTGCTAACATCTGTGATGAAGTCATAAATCCATGCCTCTCCGCCCGATTTTAGAACTCTGTACATTTCATTAAATGCTCTCAATGGGTTGCTAAAATGATGAAGGGCTCCAACACTTATAATGAAATTAAAATGCTCGTTTGGAAATTCCAAATTATAAACGCTCATAACTTCAAATCGCACATTATTGACGCCAGCTTTTTCTGCATTCTTTTTTGCAAGCTTTATCATTGTTTTTGAGATATCTATTCCCCACACTTCCAAATTTGGGTTTGTTTTCGCTATTTCAATTGGAATAATTCCTGGTCCAGTCCCTACGTCCAAGAGTCGTCCTTCCTTTATTTTTGAGGTTACCCCTTCAGCTATCTTTTTGTCGAAGTTTCTCCTTTTCTTTACCATGAAATTATAAAGGTAAGCGCTTGGTGCTGGAATTCCTTCTATCATTTTAAATTCCCCAAATTAATGTTAAAAGAGAAAAAGCTAACGCAAGCTTTTAACGAGCTCCTCCAAGACACCCAAGAATGTCTCGACTTCTTCAATGCTGTTGTAGACATGGAATGAAGCTCTTACTGTTCCGTTAATTCCCAAGCGCTTCATCACTGGCAGAGCACAGTGGTGTCCAGAGCGAACCATTATGTTGTGCTCATCTAATATAGCAGCAACATCATGTGGGTGTAATGGTGGAACGTTAAAGCTAACAACTCCAGCGTGTTTTTTCAAGTTTCTCGGTCCGTACCATGGAATTTCAAGCTCTGTTAGACCTTCAGTTGTTCTTTTGACGAGTTTATGCTCTTGCTTTTCGATTTTATCTAGCCCAATCTTTTCAATGTACTTAATTCCAGCCGCTAATCCTATTGCTCCACCAATGTTTGGAGTACCAGCTTCATATCTCTCTGGAGGAGCTGTAAGCTTGTAACAGCAGAGATCAACATCTTCAATGGTTCCTCCGCCTATTAATGGGGGCTCAAAGATGTCAAACATCTCTTCATTAATATACAGAACTCCAATGCCTGTTGGTCCTAATGGTCCTTTATGGCCAGAGAAAGCTAAAAAGTCTGCGTGTAGCTTTCTCACATCAACTTCCATGTGCCCTACACTTTGGGCTGCATCTACGACAAATATAGCTCCTTCTTCTTTTGCTATCTTTCCAATCTCTTCAACCTCATGGATGACTCCTAAAGCATTAGAAACGTGCTGAACTGCAACAAGCTTTGCACCTTTAATCTTTTTCTCGGCATCTGCTAGATCAAGGTTTCCCTCATCATCCCCTTCAATAATTTCAAGCTTTGCTCCATACTTCTTTGCAACCCTCTGCCAAGGGAGCAAATCAGAGTGGTGCTCATAAGGTGTTGTTACTATTTTGTCGCCTTTCTTCCACTCCAATCCAAGGGCAACTAGGTTTAAGCTCTCGCTTGTGTTTTTTGTGAAAACTATCTCCTCAAACTTTGCACCAATGAAATCTGCAACAATTTTCCTTGCTTCCTCATATTTGTGTGTCGCCATCTGGGATAACCGGTGAACACCTCTGTGAACGTTTGCTCTGTATTTGAGGTAATACTCGTTCATGGCTTCAACAACTGGAATTGGGGTTAAACTTGTAGCTGTGTTGTCAAAGTAAATGACCTCTTGTGTAAGAGGGATGTCCTTTCTAACATCTTCTGGAATTCTCATTTCAAACCACCTATGAAAACTCGTTCAAGGAACTATAAAGGATTTGCTTCTCAAATGTGTTCCATTCAATTGTTCTATTTATGGAACAAAATTTTATAAATTATGGAACAAACTTGGAAATGGTGGTGTGAATGAAATCAAGGGAGATAGCTCTAATTGGAATAATGCTGGCTCTTAGTTTAATGTTAAATGTTTCTCCACTCAAGGTGCCTACTCAGTGGGGGATGACGATAGATTTAGTTGCAATACCAATAGTTGTTGTTTACATCTTACTAGGCTTTACAAGTTCCTTGATATCTCTAGCGTTGCTCTTCGTTGGACTCAGCATAGTGTCCCCAGCATCATGGCTTGGTGCTAGCATGAAGTTCTTTGCAACGCTCAGCGTAATCTTAGGTCTTGAGATAGCAAAAAAACTTACAAAATTCAATCCAGAGAGCTACACAGAAAAGCAGCTCATTGCATTTATCGTTTCTGCTTATCTGATTAGCATTGCGATTAGAATACCTCTCATGGTTGGACTGAACTATTATTATGCACTTCCAATATGGCTCGGCATTCCAAGAGAGCAAGTTATCCCAAAGATTGAGGAGTGGTTCCACATTCCATTTTGGCTTGTGATAGCAATTCCAAATGCAATTCAGAGTGCCGTGGATGTAATCGGAGGAATCCTAATAAGTCTGCCTGTAATTAGGGCACTACCCCACATTTTGGAGTGATCTCCTCCATCTTTCTGCGTATTCCTTGAATTTTTCATCTTTTGTTTTTTCATAGAGCCATTCCAAAAGCTGGATATGGAGTTTGTGATAATTTTTCATCGCTCTGCCATGAATGTTTGAGTACAAGCTCCATCCGTTTTCATCGAAGTCCGGGAGAGCTTTTTTAACAGCTTTCACACCTTCATCAAAAACCCATTTTGCATAGGTATCGTTTGTAATTTCCCAATAGTAATAAACACCTTGGAGTGCTATTATATGTCCATTCAGCACAAGCTCGTTTGAGTTGTAAGCATACTCTAAAATCCAAAGTCCATAAGTTGAATTTACAACAAATCCTCCTTTGCTGTAAGAAACTCTGAATGAGTTCATTAGGAGCTGGGCAGTTTTTAGGTAGCTCTCATTTTTTGTAATGTTGTAAGCTCTTGCATACAAGCCAGCACCTAGTCCCTGAGCATAGCCTGAAATCCAAGGGATTGAAGAGTTCTCGAAGTGGAAGTAGTTTTCAAAAACTGCATATTCTAGTCCTTGGTAATTCTTTGTGACCAAGTACTGCCGGAGTTCCCTTAATATTTCTAGAGCTTTCTCTTCTTTACCTATCTGGAAATAAACATCAGCCCAGTGGAGTGCTGTAACTGGATAAAGAACTAATCCCCTAAAGTTGTAGTGTACATAGGGCAAGGCACTTTTAAAGCTTGAGTTTGCAAGAAATACGCTATTATATGGTGCAGAGCTTGCAAATGAAACTGCATAGAAGCTTTTAAGTGGTGATAAATAGTGGGAATAGAATTCATTGTTTGCTCTTAGTGTTGCTTTTAAGATTTTATTTCTCTCTGGGGTTAGCTCTACCTTTGAAAACACTAAAAGGGGATAAGAAGCCTCAAAGCTTGAGATTAGATAAAGAGGATTCATGGTGCTGAGAAATGCTATGAAGTTATCAAGCACAACATTCTCGTTTCCTTGGAGAAGAGTGATAAGTTCTGGATCCTCGGTTTGAGCTAAAACTTGGTTTTCTGCATTTTCATATATAGCAAAGAGAGAAGAAGTCAGCAGCATAAAGACCAAAATTAAAGCTTTCTCTCTCATCCGCTCACCTGAATCTTTTCTGGTTTTAGACCTCTAATCGTGAGGTAATCATTTAATTTTCTTGCATATTCTAGGAAATATTTGTCCCCAGTAACATCATAGAGCCACTTCAAGAGTCTAATATGTAAACGGTGGTAGAATTCGCTGGCATCTCCATGAATATTTGAATATTTCGACCACGAGCCGGTATCAAATATTGGGAGTGCATTTCTTACAGCATGAACTCCATTTTGGAAAAGCCGCCAAGCTTTTTCGTCGTGGGTTACCTGCCAGTAATAGTAAAGCCCCTGCAGAGCTATGATGTGTCCGTTTAGAACGAGCTCATTTGAGTTGTAGTTGTATTCAAGATACCAGTCTCCATATTTTGTGTGTGAAACAAAGCCATTCATGCTTAATGGCAAGTCGAAGGAATTCACCAACCCCTTAGCTATTCTCAAGTAGGTTTCATTGCCTGTTAAGTTATAAGCTATTGCATAAACCCCAGCACCCATGCCTTGAGCATATCCAGAAACCCATGGAACTGAAGCATTTTCAAAGTGGAAATAATTCTTGAAAAGCACGTATTCTTCTCCGTTGTATTCTCCGTACTGGGCATATTGGCTGAGCTCTTTTAAGATTTGGAGAGCTTTTTCATTCTGTTCTCTTTGAAAGTACATTTCGGCCCAGTGGATGGCTGTTACTGGGTAGAGGTTGAAGCCTCTGCCCGTGTAATATATAAAAGGTAAGGAGGAATTGAATGAATCCTTGATCTTGAATGTTGAATAATATGGTGAGTCATCAGAAAAAACGAGTGCAGAAAAATCTTTGGTTGGGGAGGTGTAATAGGAATAGTAAGCGTTATTTGCCTTTAGCTCTGCCAAGAGGATTTTGTATTCAATGTCATTTAGTTCTCTCCACTTTGCGAGCTCCCCAAAAACTCTGATGGCATAAAAAGAGTCTCTGTAGCTCTTTAAATACGTCAGATTTTCCGTTCTTTCGTATTCTTCTAGCAGTTTATCTCTTATCACTTTGTTCTTCTCGATTTCTCTTATCAGTTCTTCATAAAACTTTGTTCCTTTGGCTCTCTTCAGAAGAGCTTCCTCTGGGCTTAGGAATACTTCTTCTGGAACGTCCCTTCCGATGATTCCGGACTTCTTTTCATCAATTTTAACCCTAAGTGTGCCCTCTTCCTTATAGATTTTTAAGGTTATCAAAATTTTATCATTGCTCGTTGCCTTGAAAGATGATGAGAGCAGCTCCTTTATCTTGATTTTCTTCCCATACCAGTTCGTGAGGCTTCCTTTTACAGTAAAAATTACTGGGACTTCTCCATTATTTTCGCCTACCCTCCCAACAAAGACTGGAGTGTTCAGCTTATCAATAGTTACATTACCAACTGTCAGCTCAAATTTTGCAAACTCAAAAATAGCATCTTCCTCTTCGATTTGAACAAAAACTTTGATTGGATAGTTGTGGTTATGGGAATGAAAAGATGTCTCGACAGAGATGCAGCCTAGGGACAGCATGAGAATTATCGAGATGATGAAAATCCTTGCCGGTTTCATACTACTCCCCATAGGAAAAAGAGCTAAGGGCAATATAAAGCTTTTGGTACACTAATAATTCCATAGCACAGAGAAAAATTGAAAAATTCAAAGATTTGCCAAGATTTCCTCTTCTTCCATAATCCTTTCACAGTAGTGGCATCTCACCTTCAGAGGTTCTTTCGATATAACGTAGAACTTTGGGACTACGTATTCATGGTTGCTTATGCAGTTCGGATTTGCACATTTCAGAATTCCGCTTATCTTTTCTGGAACTTCGACGTTAAACTTCTCTGCAACTCTATAATCTCTTATGATGTTTACAGTAGCGGTTGGAGCAATTAGGGCTATTTTGTTAACTTCTTCTTCGCTGAGGTACTTCCCTTCAACTTTTACAATATCTTTTCTCCCAAGCTTTTTGCTGTGGACGTTCATAGCTAAAAGCACCGTTCCACCGTTTAATACATTTAGCTTGAGAATCTCAATGACTTTAAGCCCCTTTCCTGCTGGAATGTGGTCAATGACGGTCCCGTCTTTAATTGCTGAAACCTTAAGCTCGCTCATTCAATCACCCCCAGTGTAAGTCCAAGCAGTGCCATTCTCACGGGAATTCCAGAAAAGACCTGTCTAAAGTAGATAGCATGCTTCGTTGAGTCGACACTTGGGTGTATTTCATCAACCCTTGGAAGTGGGTGCATGATTTTCAGCGTTTCCTTGGCTTTCTTTAGAATCTCCAAATCAATCACATAACTTCCTTTAACCTTCAGATATTCTTGCTCGTCTGGAAATCTCTCCTTCTGGATTCTTGTTACATAGAGAACATCAAGCTCTCCAATTACGCTCTCTAAGTCGCTTGTTTCGTAAACCTTCACTCCTTTCTCCTTGAGTTCTTCAACTATGTGTCTTGGCATTCTTAAAAGCTCTGGAGAGATTAAGTAGAGCTCTACATCATAATGGCTTAGAGCTTCACTCAAGCTGTGCACTGTTCTTCCGTACTTTAGATCACCGAGGAGACCAATTTTGAGTCCATCAATCTTCCCAAATTCACGCTTTATTGTGTAGAGGTCAAGTAGGGTTTGTGTTGGGTGCTGATTGCTTCCATCACCAGCATTGATAACCGGAATCTCTGCTACTTCTGCTGCAAGCCTTGCAGCTCCTTCCTTGGGATGTCTTATCACAATGACATCGCTGTACTGTTCAACTGTTTTGATTGTATCTCTGAGGCTTTCTCCTTTCTTTACGCTGCTCGTCGAAGCCTCTGCGAATCCGATAACTGAGCCTCCTAATCGGTGCATTGCACTCTCAAAGCTCAGTCTCGTCCTCGTTGATGGCTCAAAGAAAAGCGTTGCCAGAATTTTTCCCTTTGCGTACTCAAGAGAACCTTTTTCCTTGAGTTCCTTCTCAAGCCTTTCTGCAGTGCTCAAAACGTACTCAATATCCTCTCTAGAAAAATCCCTAATGCTAATAACATCCCGACCTTTCCATCCTTGCATAAAAGCCCTTCTCGTGTAAATTTTTACACCTATTTAAAGCTTTTTTGACATAAATTTGTCTATAATTGTGAGGGAGATAATTTTATAACCAAGTTTTAAAAATCAAGAATGGGAGGAAAAATGAAAACACCATGTGTCTTTTGGGTTGAAGAGATAATGCCCACTTTAAGGGCTAAAGTTGCTCAAAGGCTCTATAGGGAAGGATTTACCCAAGCAAAGATAGCTGATTACTTGGGAATAACTCAAGCGATGGTTAGCAAGTATTTGGCTGGGAAATATAAAAAGTTGGAGAGGGAGTTAGACGAAAAAATTGAAGAAATTGCAGAGGAAATTGCAAAGCTCATAACTTATGGTGCTAAAAAAGAGGAAATTATAAAATTCACGGCGAGAAAGTTTTTTGAGCTTTTCCAGTGCGGATTTCTCTGCAAATATTATGCAGAGTATGCTGGAATTGAGGAGTCAATCTGCAGGGAAATTTTTATGACGATACCCTCAAGGAGTGAAGTTTTAGAAAGGTTAAATTTGGCTTTGAGCGAGCTTTTGCAAGATGATAAGTTCCTTCAGCTAATTCCCGAAATTAGGAGCAACATAGCTTACGCTTTACCGGAGCCTAAAGATTTTAGTGATGTAGCAGCAGTTCCGGGGAGGATAACAGTTGTAAAGGGAAAGGCTTTTGCTTTGCCACCAGAATTTGGTGTGAGCAGGCATACAGCAAAGATTCTTCTTGAGCTCTCAAAGGTTGCTCCAGAAATAAGAAGTGTCATTAATATAAAATTCGATGAAAAAATAGAAGATGCACTCAGAAAAGCAGGATTCAAAGTGGATGGCATAGAAGAAAAGAAGAGGGATGAGGACAAAACTGTTGAGTTAATAGTTCAGCTTTTTAAAGAAAAAGGTGCCTTAGATGCAGTGATAGACAAGGGGGCTTTTGGAATTGAGCCATGTGTTTACATCTTCGGAAGAGATCCAATTGAAGTTGTTGAGAAGGTTAAGAAGCTGGAGAGTTTCCTATGAGAAAGAAGCTTCTCTTTGCATACTTGCTTTTTCTCCTCTATGCTAACTTAACCCCCAGAGTTCCGACAGTTCCAATAAGCGGAGGAGATAAAATTGCACACTTCTTGGAGTTCCTTATTTTGGGAATTTTGGGGTATGATAAGGCTTTTCTCCTCGCGTTGCCTATTGTCCTTGAATACCTCCAGCTCTTTGTCCCCGGAAGATGCTTTTCGTACTATGATATGGTCGCAAACCTAATAGGCTTTGGAGTTGGAGTTATTGTGGGGTGGTGGTATGAGAGTGGTAAGAAAGGAGCTTCACTTTTCCACAAGGGGAGAAATTGACCTCGTTGACATAACGCATGAGGTTGAGAGGTTCGTTGAAGAAAGCGGAATAACCAATGGGCAAGTCTTAATATTTGTCCCAGGAGCAACAGGAGCAGTTATCACAATTGAACACGAAAGCGGACTCCTTGAGGATTTCAAGAGAATATTGAGAGAACTCGTCCCAAGAGGACAAGGATATAATCATGATCTGATTGACAACAATGCCCACTCTCATCTGAGAGCTTCTCTGCTGGGACCATCATTAGTTCTACCAATCATTGATGGTAAGCTGGTTAGAGGAATATGGCAGCAGATATTCTTCGTTGAGCTTGATGTAAGGCCAAGAAAGAGAAAAGTAATTCTGCAAGCTATTGGGGAGTGATTTTTTCTCCTCTTAAATCTCCACATACATAAAGTCCCTTGCAATTATGTAGCCATTATCTCTAACCATATCTTCAAGCTTCTCTTGAGTGTAATTGCTGTGGCTTATGTGGGCAAAAACTGTCTTCTTAGCCTCAACTTTTTGGGCCAGCTTTATTGCATCTTCAACACCCAAGTGTGTCTTGGGAATTGATTGCTTATGGGTCATCTCTGCTATGAGCAAATCCGCTCCTTTCATGACTTCTATGGCATTCTCATCGCTTAGAATCTCTGGCCCTGTGTCTCCGGTAATTGCAATCCTTTTCTTTCCAATTTCAATAACAAATCCCCCAGCAACCTCTATTGGGTGGTGCACTGTTGGGAAATGATAAACGTTGAATCCAAAGTCATACCAGCGGTTGAATTCTAAGGGTATGTACTTCCAGTCTCTCTCACCTAAGAAAAGCTCTTGCAGATGCTTTGCAACGTTTACTGCGTATTCATGGGAGTAAAACTTGACCCCCTTGAAAATCTGCAGTTCTGGAAGCCCAGCTATGTGATCAAAGTGGGCATGAGTTATGAAAACCTTCTTCACTTCCATATTCAAATGCTCTAGGTGATAGTGCAAATCTGGTGAGGGATCGATCAACGCTTTTATCTCTGGAATGAAGACTGAAAATCTGGTCCTTTTGTATTGAGGATATTTCCTTGCTCTAACACAGTTTTCACAGTTGCATAGAGGTTTGGGAGTACCACTATATGAGCCAGAGCCCAGGATTATTACCCTCATTTTACTCACCCAAAATCTTTTTCCACAGCTCGTTATTATTAACGATTACCCACCACAGCTTTAACTCCTCCCTCTTCTTCTTATAATCGGGGTGAGCTTTTGCTACAAGCTTCCAGAAGCGTTTGGAGTGGTTCAGCTCCACTAGATGGGCAAGCTCATGGGTTATGACGTAATCCAAAAGATCTTCTGGAAGGGCTGCAAGTGTTATGTTCAAGCTTAGGTTTCCTTTTGATGAACAGCTACCCCATTTATTTCGCTGGACTCTAATAAACACTTTATTTGGTCTCTTTCCAATCTGCTCTGCCCTTTTCCCAATTATTTCCTCGACCTTTTTCTTAAGCTCCTTCTTGATAATTCTTTTCAGACTTTCAAGGTTTGAAACACAAATGACATCAGTAAAAATCTTAGTTCTTGGGCAGCTCCAGACTTCATAAAATTTTCCAAAAAGAGGAAATCCCCGAGATGCTAATATTTTACCCTTCTCAACTTTTTCAAGATTTTTTAAAATCCATTGTTCCTTTGATTTTAGAATGGGCTTTACATTCCGAGTTGGAGAAACTATCCGCAGGTATCCCTCCGGCTGAACATAAATTCTCACATAGCGAACAGGCCGCAAAATGAGCTCGTATTTAATTTTTCTGCCGTTGATTTCAATTTCATGCATGTTATTGTTTTGGGTGCTTTGGCTTATAAATTAGACTCTTACTGATGCTTAACAGCTTCCTATTAACAATATTGTTTCTTGGTTGAGGATAATGTTAAATACTTGGTGCATTTTAGTTATAGATGGTGATGAAAATGCTGAGCGAAAGAATGCTTAAAGCTCTAAATGAGCAGCTCAATAGGGAGTTGTATTCTGCATACCTATACTTTGCAATGGCAGCCTATTTTGAGGATCTTAACTTAGAAGGCTTCGCTAACTGGATGAAAGCGCAAGCTGAGGAAGAGCTCGGACATGCACTCAGATTCTACAACTACATCTATGACAGAAATGGTAGGGTAGAGCTGAAAGCAATAGAGCAGCCACCAAAAGAGTGGGAGTCTCCGCTGGCAGCATTTGAGGCCGCATACAAGCATGAGCAGTTCATAAGTAAGTGCATAAACGAGTTAGCAGCTTTAGCAGAGGAGGAAAAGGACTACTCAACGAGGGCATTCCTTGAGTGGTTCATAAACGAACAGGTTGAAGAAGAGGCTAACGTCAAGAAGATTGTTGATAAGCTCAAGTTTGCAAAGGACAGTCCGCAAGTGCTTTTCATGCTTGACCAGGAGCTCGGCCAAAGACAGCCGCAGCTTCCAAATCTTCTCCTTCAAGTGGGAGGCTGAATTTTTCTTTTCTTTTGGTTAATCTTATAGATTATATGAGTTGTGCATGGACTAAATTACAGTATTCCTATTTTAATAAATTGAAAAGCTGACTCAAATAAAAGTTGCCAAAATGTGGAATCTAAGATCTAAGTTAATTACACAAATTTGTGAGGATAACTTCATAAATAAAAGAAACGAGTGGAGTTCAGGTGATAAGAATGGAGATATTTTCGAGGCACTTCCCAATCATCGGTTTAGAAGGTCAAAAGAAGCTCATGAAATCTAAAGTTGCAGTAGTAGGTGCTGGTGCTCTTGGGAGCTGGGAGGTTTATTTTCTGAAAAAAGTGGGCGTTGGTGAGATTATAGTCGTTGATAGGGACTTTGTGGATTACAATGACCTACCGAGAACTATCTATGACGAAGAAGATGTGGAAAAACCAAAGGTTGAAGTTCTAAAGGAAAAATTCGGCGTTAAGGGTTATTTTGAGGACTTAAATCCATCAACTGTAAGCCTCTTGGATGAAGCTGACTTGATTATTGACGGAACAGACAACATCTACACGCGCCAAGTCATAAACGACTACTGCGTTAAGAACGGCAAACCGTGGATTTATGTTGGAGTCTTAAGCACTTATGGCAATATAATGCCAATAATCCCGGGGAAGACTGCCTGCTTCCGCTGTCTGATGCCTAAATTGCCATCAAAGCCTATGCCCACTTGTGCCGTTGCCGGAATAATGAGCTATGTTCCTCCTCTGGCTGCTTCACTAGCCGTTGCTCTAGCTGTGAAAATTCTCTTGGGAGAAGAAGTGAAAAGCGAGATGATATTCTTTGATACAAAGACCTTGGATTTTGAGAAGATAGAGATCCCAAGAAGAGATGACTGTGAAGCCTGCGTTAGGCACAACTTCACGTTCTTGGAAAAGCAGATGAGAATTGAGAGGATGTGCGACGGCTCAATCCAAGTAACCCCACCTGAGAAGATGTCTGTAAACCTTGATGAGCTGGCTAAGAGGCTTGAAGCTCTGGGTAAAGAATACCTCAAGACTTCGCAGTTCATCCAGTTTGAGGATGACTATGCCGAAATCCTAATCTTTAAGAGCGGAAGGATGGTAGTTAGAGGAGCAGAAGATGAAAAAGAAGCTAAAAACTTCTTTGCACGCTATTTAGGTGGTTGAGATGATACTAGTTCGTTATGGTGAGATAGCAGTAAAGAGGGGGAGAAGGAGAGAATTTGAAAGGAAGCTCTTGGAGAATATCTTGGCTGCTTTAAGGAGAAAGGGGATTGAAGCAAAAGCAGAGCTAATTCGAGGAAGGATTTTGGTTGATGCACCCGATGAAGCGGCTAAAATCATTGCAAAAGTTCCGGGTGTTGTTTCGGTTTCACCAGCGAGGGAGATGAGCTACGAGGAAGTGCCAAACTATTTAAGAGAAGCCTTGAAAGGTCTGAATCCAAAAAGCTTCAAAGTGGAAACCCAGCGATTAGATAAGACTTTCCTAAAGACTTCTGTTGAAGTCAACAGAGAAATCGGTGCATTCATTGTTAGAGAATTCGGCTGGAAAGTTGATCTGGAAAATCCAGAGCTCACAATAGGCATTGAAATTATAAAGAAGAAGGCCTACGTTTTCTTTGAAAAGATCAAAGGTGTTGGTGGCCTTCCTGTAAGCACTCAAGGAAAAGTTGTTGCCCTTTTAAGCGGCGGCATTGATTCTCCAGTGGCAGCATTTCTTATGATGAAAAGGGGAGCAGAGATTATAGCGGTTCACTTCGACCAAGGAAAAAATGCGAGGAAAGTTGTTGAGAAGACCGTTGAAATACTCAATGATTACTCTCCAAGGGACATTGAGCTCATCGTGGAGAACCACTTTGAAGTTTTGAAGCCATATGTTGTGGCATTAAACAGACTCAATATGAGAGAATGGACGTGTGTCGTGTGTAAGATAGCAATGCTGAGGAGAGCAGCGGAGATAGCGAAAGAAAAAGGTGCATTGGGTATTGTGACTGGTGATTCTCTTGGCCAAGTGGCTTCGCAGACGTTGGCTAACCTTTACTTTGAGACCATGAGTGTTCGCTTTCCAATACACAGACCGCTTTTGGGAATGGACAAGGAGGAGATAGTTAAGATAGCGAGGGAAATCGGGACGTATCAAGCTTTTTTGGAATATCCCTACTGCGACTGCCCCTTCAGACCTGAGAGGGTTGTAACGCAAGGGAAGGCTGAGGAGTTCCAGAGGATACTTGAAGAGCTGGAAAAAATGGACAGCTCAAACCTCTAAGGAAGTGTTAACAGACTCCCACTAACTCTTCTCTTTTCGGTTTCTTTACTTGACTCCACTAATTTCTGCATTTTCATTACACATATTTGTGAAGAAAGGTTTTAAAAGTGAACTTTTCTACCCAATTTCGTGTATATAGAGGACGGTGATGAACATGATGAAAGTGGAAGATTTACACGTCAAAGTTATGGATAAGGAAATACTTAGAGGGATTACGCTTAGCATTGGTGAGGGCGAGCTTCACGTCGTCATGGGACCTAATGGAAGCGGAAAATCAACGCTGGCTTTAACTATAGCGGGCCATCCAAGATACAAGGTTGTGAAAGGTAGAATACTCTTTGAAGGCGAGGATATAACTGAGATGAAGCCAGAGGAGAGAGCAAAGAAGGGGATATTTCTCAGCTTCCAGCATCCGGTAGAGGTCGAGGGTGTTAAAGTTATCCAGTTCCTCCAGAGGATGCTGAAGAATCTGAGAGGCATAGATGAGGTTGAGGCGTATGAGATAATTTTCAATGCTGTTGATGAGCTTGGCTTAGACAGCTCAGTACTGTCAAGGGAGCTTAACGTTGGCTTCTCTGGTGGAGAGAGGAAGAAGCTTGAAATGCTTCAAGCTTACCTCGTGAAGCCTAAGCTCTTAATCCTTGACGAGCCTGACAGCGGTGTTGATGTTGATTCGCTCAAGGTTATAGCAGGCATAATTGACAGGCTCCACAGAGAAGGAACTTCAATTCTGCTCATAACTCACTATGGCAGGATTCTAGAATACCTCAACGCCCAGAGAGTTCACGTTCTCAAGGACGGCAAGCTCGTGGCTTCTGGCGGCATTGAGCTCGTAAAAGTGATTGAGGAGAAGGGCTTCGCGGCGGTGGAGGAGTATGGAGCAGTCTAAACTTCAAGAAATCCTCAAGGCTGGTTCACTCGAGGAGATACTCGGCACAGCAGTGCCCTATCCAAAAGAGATAGAGCTCAAGGGAGAGCTGACAAAAGACATGGTTGAGGAGCTCTCGAGGATAAAAGGCGAGCCGGAGTGGATGCTCAGGCACAGGCTCAAGGCTTTAGAGCTCTTCTACAAGCTGCCGATGCCTAGATGGGTTGTCGGCGTTGAGGAGCTCGATTTAGAGAGCTTAGTCCTCTATTCAAAGCCCGAGATAGGGAACGAGGTTAGGAACTGGGATGATTTGCCAGAGAACATCAGGAGAACATTCGAAAGACTTAACATTCCAGAGATTGAGAAGAAGTTCCTCTCAGGCTTAACTGCTGTATTCGACAGCGAGAGCGTCTATTCGAAGCTCAAGGAGGAGTTCGAGAAGAAGGGCATAATCATGATTCCAATGGAGGAGGCAGTAAAGAGATACCCGGATTTAGTGAAGAAGTACTTCGGCAGAGTCTTTCCAGCTGGAGAGCACAAGTTTTCTGCTTTACATCACGCCCTCTGGAGCGGTGGCGTCTTTGTTTATGTGCCCAAGGGAGTGAGAATTCCCTTCCCCGTTGAGGCTTTCTTCGTTATAGGCTCTGCATTGGAGGGACAATTCGAGCACACGCTTTTGGTTGCGGACGAGGGGAGCTACATACACTTTATAGAGGGCTGTTCAGCTCCAATGTACAAGGGCTTCTCCTTCCACGATGGTATGGTTGAGATTTACGCCCACAAAAATGCCACCGTCAAGTTCACCACGATACAGAACTGGAGCCGCAATGTAATAAACTTCAACAACAAGCGGGCTGTTATCGAGGAGAACGCCTACGTAGAGTGGATTGAGGGTAGCATAGGGAGTAAAATAACCTACACCTACCCCTCGAGCATCCTCAAAGGAGAAGGTGCCAGAACAGCCCAGTATGTCGTCTCCCTCAGCAATGGGCCGTTCCTTAAGGATACTGGAGCAAAGACAATACATTTAGCTCCAAACACCAGCTCCAAGATAGTCTCGAAGAGCATAAGCGCCAACGGTGGAATAAACATCTACCGCGGTCTGGTGAGGATCATTAAGGGCGCCAGGAACTCGACCGCCACGGTTTCCTGTGATTCACTCATCCTCGACAAGAAGAGCAAGGCCTACACCTATCCTCACAATCAGAACGATGAACCCACAGCGAGTATAATCCATGAGGCAACAACTGGAAAGCTCGGCGAGGACAAGCTCTTCTACATGAACACGAGGGGCATAAGGGAAGAAGAAGCAAAGAGTCTCATAGTGCTTGGTTTTATCAGCGAAATTCTCGAGGGCTTACCCTTCGAGTATGTAGAGGTGCTCAAGAGGGTCATAGAGCTGGAGTTCAGCGAAGTGGGGGGTGTTGGCTGATGCGCTCTATCGAGCTCTCTGACAAGCCCTTTGACAAGCGCTTTGAAAAGCTGAAAAAGCTTGAGTATCAGAAGTACGGAGACAGTCCAACCATAAAGAGCTACACCAAGTGGAAGCTCTTCGAGGAGAACTCACCACTTAGGCTTCCGACGGAGGCAAAGGCCGGAGAAGTAAAGATTAAGGCGCACGTCCTTCTCTCAGGAAGTGAGGCAAGCTTCAACCTTCCAAAGGGCATTGTGCTTGAAGAAGGAACGCTCGGCCTCTCAAGTCCAGAGGAGTCGAGAATCCTCGGCTTCCACTTCTACACTCTCAAAAAAGCTTACAAGCTCAGGATAGTGGAGGACTTAAAGGAGCCTCTTGTCATAGTCTCGCATCTCTCGGAGAAGGGTTTCATTAGCCATCACGTCTCAATCGAGGCAGAGAACGTTAAGGCGCCGATAGTCATCTATGATTTGAGTGAAAAAGGGACTAAATCCCTTGTAATAGAGCTTAAGGCTAAAAACTCTGACCTCGAAATTCTGACCATTGGAAGACATTCCGCATTATCCTACTATCTCATGAGAGCGTCGCTTGGCGACAACACTAGGGTTAAGGCCTTTACACTCGTTAAAGGTGGAGAAATGAGCCATCACCGTGAAGACTACTCGCTTGAAGGTAGGGAAACCGAGCTTATCTTGAGAGGAATGCCCATAGGGATAGGCTCAGCCGTTGACTACCTCACTAACGTTCTTCAGTATAGCGAAAAGAGCAAAAGTGAGACCAAAATCCACGGCTTCTCCTATCAGAAAGGTTGGACTGTCCACAGAGGAATAGCAAAGGTCTTCGAGAGTGCGAGAAATGCATCGAGCAGGGTGATCTCGCAGGTAACTATAATGGATGAAGGTTCCCTTGGAGTGAGCGTACCGATGCTTGAAGTCGATACGAGTGAAATCGAGGAAGCGTCTCACTCTTCAGCAGTTCACCAGTTCGACGAGGATGCTCTCTTCTACCTCCGCTCACGGGGACTTGACAGGAAAGAAGCTTTAAGTCTGTTTATTCACGGCATTGGGGAAGCTCTAACTGAGCACTTGGAGGAGTTAAAAGAGAAAGCACGCAAGAACATTAAAGGGACTATCCTCGCGCTTCTCTGATTTTTATTTACCATTTCTGTCCAAAAACATAAATTATTATGATGACTCTACCCCATATGGGGGTTGTTATGAAAACACTTGAGAAGTTCCGCTTTGCAGGAATTGTGGGAATTATAGTTTACTGGCTCTTCGTAGCTTGGAGCATAAGCAGAAACCCTTGGTTCAGCATGTTTCATAATGCTCTGAGTGATTTGGGAGATCCCGCAGAAGCTTCTTCACCTTGGATATACAATTATGGGCTGATAGTAACCTCTCTCTTTGTGTTGGCATTCTCAATTTATCTGATTTGGGTCGCCAAAAATAAGGTTCAAACAATCGGTGGCGCTTATATCAGCATCTCGGCAATATTCCTTGCTCTTATAGGTGTTTTCCACAGCGGAACACAGCTGCATGTCTTTGTTTCCACGTATTTTTTCATCCAGTTCTTCCTTGGAATGTTAATCTTTGGTCTAGGAACTAGCGAGAGGGTCATTAAATATAGTGCGATAGTGCTGTTTATCTTGGCTCTGCTCGGGACTTTTGTAGATTGGCCTTCCGTGGCTATTGAAGAGACTTATGAGATAACCTTAATAGCAGTCTTCACGACTATAGTGGTGTTGAGGTGCTCTAAGGGATGTTAAAAAGCGTCCAGAGCTGTTGACGTCTCCATTAATTTTCTCCTTCACCTTTTCCCTTATCGGCTTTAATGCTTTTGCATAATTCTCCAGCGTTTTGAAGAAGCTTTGGTATCCTTTTACCCATTTTTGTCCAACAACGTATAAAAAGGATGAGCCTGAGTTCAAATTAGGTGAATATTTTGGAAAGTCAAGGCGTTGAATATAGCTTTTACAGATGCATAATGGTGGAGACGTAGGTGATGCTGATGAAGTTCTACTACGTCCGGAGATTTGAGAGGGATTTGGACGAGCTCTGGGAAGAGCTTAAAAGGAAAATCGAAGAGGAGGGCTTCCTCATAGTGGGGGAGAGAATTCCAGTAAGCATAGTGGAGAGGGAAGATGGAATCGTTGCGGACTATCATGTGCTTTTCATATGCGACCGTGAAGTGGTTGCAGAGCTCGTTAAGCTTGATCCCAACATTGGTGCTTTAATGCCTTGCACAGCTTTCGGCTATGTCAGGGAGGATGGGGTTTACATTGGCATTGGACTTCCAAGCGTCGCCTGGAGGATAGCTGGTGAAGAGGTTGTCGAGCTTATGCGACCGATGGAGGAGAAGCTCAAGGAGATAATCGACTCATTATAAATTTGTCAGTTTTTAAAGTTTCGATCTTTTTCTATTCTCACTTTGTAAAGAATAAGAGCAATAAGCTTTCACGATTAGTCCATATTGGTGATTTGAATGGCAAAGGTTGTTTTGAAGATTAACAACATGAGTTGTCAGCACTGTGTAATGACAATTAAGAGGGCGTTAGAAAGAATTGGAGCGAACGCAGAGGTCAGTCTCGAGAGCAAAACTGCTGTTGTCGAGTATGATGAAAGCAAGCTCACGGTTGAAGACTTAATCAGCGCGGTTGCAAAGTTTGGCTACAAAGCGGAGGTGGCTTGAAATGCCTATTGATCCAGTTTGTGGAATGGAAGTTAGTGAAGAAACCGAGTTCAAAGTAGAGTACGGTGGAAAGACTTACTACTTCTGCTCTCCACATTGCAAAGCTCAATTTGAAGCAAATCCTGAGAAGTTCATAAGTGGCGAAATGCACTCCCATGTCCATGAGCATAAGATGCATGGTCACAAAAAGCACCACGGTTGTTGCCACTAGTCGTTTGTTTCTTTTTTGTTAACTTTTTCTCAGTATCCTAACATTTTATTTTCTAATGTTAATTTGAACGACGATGAGAACTCTCTGTATCTCACATCCTAGCCTACAACACTACTGAGATGATTCACAAAGAATTTATGGACTCTTTTTCATGAAATTTCTTTTCATAAACCTTTAGTTCTAAACTACAACTTTTTTAAGGCTTCTTTTCTCAATTCAAGATGGCAAAATCCTTATGGGGTGAAAAGAATGCACAAGTATGTTAAGGAAACAAATCTAAGCTTTGAGGAAGCTGAAAAGAAGTTTAAGGAAGCTATTGAAGAAGTTGGCCTAAAAGTCGTTGGAGAGGTGATGCCGAGCAAAAAGATCAAGATGAAGCTTGGAATTGAAATTCCCTCATATAAAATCCTTTTCATCTGCAATCCAAAATATGTCTACGATTTAATCAATGTGGATTATGATATCGGCGCTTTGGTTCCCTGCCATGGCTTTGTTTATGAAAGAGACGGAAAAGTTTACGTCGGCGTTAATTTACCAACAAAAACCTTAACTTTTGCCGGTGAAAAAGTCGTTGAGTACATAAAGACGGCTGAAGAGCAGTTGATTAAAGCCGTCGATAGCGTGGCATGATTTTTGTAGCTTTTTGATCTTTACTATTCTATTTTCATCCTACTTGAGTAACACATGCTAGAATAATTTGATGAAAAAAGTTTCATAAATTCTTATTTTTGGCTCAAAAAGCTTTTAAAATTTCACTTGTATGTAACTATTGTTCTAAAATTTGGGGGTGGTTGGATGTACAAGTACGTAAGAGAAACAAGTTTAAGCTTTGAAGAGGCTGAGGCCAGGTTTAAAGAAGCCCTCGAGAAGGTTGGCTTAAAAGCTATCAACGAAATTCCAATCAGCAACATTCTCAAAAATAAGCTCAATGTTGAAATTCCAGCCTATAAGACATTCCTAATCTGCAACCCAAAGATAGTGAATGAACTCCTAGCCTTGGAGTACGATATCGGACTCCTAGTGCCCTGCCACGGAGTAGTTTATGAGAAGGAAGGAAAGGTCTATGTAGGCGTTGAGTTGCCAAGCGAAACTCTCAAAGTAGCTGGAGAGCAGGTCTCAACGTTTATGACAGAAATCGAAGAGAATCTGAAAAAAGCCGTTGACATGGTTGTCCAATGAGTATTAATTTTGTGCTACTTTTCTTTCTTTTGTGTGAAATAACATTATAAAGACTTTATTTTAAATTTAATCCCATGACACATCACTATGGCTATGTAAGCGCTCTCTTAGCAGCACTGCTCTTTGGAATAAGCTCAACGCTAAATAAAATCGCTCTTAGAGAGGTTCATCCAATGATTGTAGCAGGGAGCATTTATTTAACAGCTGGAATAGTTCTAATGCTTCTCCGCTTTACTCCGCTTAAGGATAAAATCCTCGAAAGGCTTGAATTTAAAGTTAAAACTCAAGAATACTTCTCAAGGCGGGACCTCTTGCTATTAGCTTTTATAGTGCTCTTTGGCTCTTTTTTGGCACCACTCTCCTTTATGTTTGGACTTGATAAAACAACAGCAGTTAATGCATCCCTCCTACTCAATACTGAAACATTGTTCACAGTTTTAATCGCTCTCTTAATCTTTAAAGAAAAAGCCTCAAGAAGAAGCATTCTCGGAATTCTCTTAATCTTGATTGGAGCCGTTGTGATCTCGACGGAAAACTTTAGGGAAGTAGAGCTGAGCAAAGGCATTGCTGGGAATCTTTTAATAATTTTGGCTGGATTATTTTGGGCGATAGATAACAATTTGAGCAAGCTCTTGAGCGTTAAGAGGGATCTGCTTTTAGTGACTTCACTAAAAGGGCTGTTTGGTGGGAGCGCGTTATTAATTTTGGCTTCTCTAATTGGAATTCCTCCCTATATTCCACTTCAAAGCCTTCCGTATATACTAACGGTCGGTGCTTTTAGCATAGGCTTTTCTATTGTCTTGTTTCTCTTCGCATTAAGGGAAATTGGAGCCATGAAAACAGGGGCTATCTTCTCGACCTCCTCTTTAATTGGAGCTGTTTTTGCTTTCTTGGTCTTGGGAGAAAACTTTACAGTTATTAAAGCATTCTTTGGCATTTTGATGTTTTTTGGAGTGTATCTGCTCTCTTTGGAGTAATTCTTCTTTATACACTTTTGTTCAAAACCTTTATAAGAACATTTGCACAATTGCTCAAATGAGAAGGTGATGAAAATGGTAGAAGTATGTAAAGTGTATGAAGAACATGAAGAAAAGATTGCTAAAGTTAAAGAAAAGCTTCCAAATGATAAGTTGATAGTAGAAATGGCAAACTTCTTTGATGCATTTGGCGATGCAACGAGGCTTAAGATTTTGTTAGCCCTAATGGAAGAAGAACTCTGCACTTGCGATTTATCAAACATTACTGGCCTATCAGTTTCAGCGATCTCTCATCAGCTTAGAGTTTTAAAGGATAGGAGAATTGTTAGCTATAGAAGAGAAGGGAAGAACGTCTTCTACCGCTTGGATGACGGGCACATAAGGGAGATTTTGAAGATTGCACTCAAGCACATGGAGGAGTAAAAATGGCAAAAAAGCTCAAAAAGCTCAAGTTGGAAGGTCTTGACTGTGCTAGCTGTGCCTATGAAATTGAGGAAGCATTGAAAAAAGAAGGCTTTGAGTTCGCGTTAGTTAATTTCACAACAAGCGAGCTAGTTATTGAAGGAGATATTGAGAAGGCCAAAGAGATAGTGAAAAGGGTCGAGCCAGGTGTTAAGATAATTGAGGAAGAGGAACATCACCACGATCACGATGAGGATCCAAGGAAGATGCTCTATTTTATAATACCTTCGCTTGTGCTCTTCACAGCGGGAATGCTATTGAGATATTATTACAACTACGACAATGCCTTTGTGCTTGGAATATTTGTCGCGAGCTACCTTCTTGTGGGCTGGAAAGTGCTGAGGAACGCTTTTGTCAACTCAGTGCATGGAAACGTCTTTGACGAGAACTTTCTCATAGCTATAGCCACACTGGGGGCATTTGCAATTCGGGAATATCCAGAAGCTGTGGGTGTTATGCTGTTTTACATCGTTGGTGAGTTCTTCCAAGATTTAGCCGTTAATAAGTCAAGGCGCTCAATTAAGGCTTTGTTATCATTAAAAGCCGAATATGCGAACTTGAAAGTTGGGGATAAGCTAATTAAAGTCAAGCCAGAGGAGCTCAAAGTGGGGGATATTATAGTTATTAAACCTGGAGAAAGAGTTCCTGTGGATGGAATTGTTTTAGAAGGGAGCTCAAACGTTGATACCTCTGCTCTAACGGGTGAAAGCGTTCCAAGAACTATAAAAGAAGGGGATGAGATCCTTTCTAGAATGGTGAACTTAAGCGGTCTTTTGACAGTTAAAGTTACAAAAGAGCTTAAGGAGTCAACTATTTCAAGGATTTTAGAGCTTGTTGAAAATGCAAGTGCAAGGAAAGCTAAAACGGAGAAATTTATTACGAAGTTCGCTCACTACTATACCCCAGCAGTGGTCGGACTAGCTGCACTCATTGCTTTAATTCCCTCATTAGCTTTTGGAGAGCCCTTTTCTAAATGGGTTTATAGGGCTTTAGTGCTCTTGGTAATCTCATGCCCTTGCGCTTTAGTGCTTTCAATACCTCTTGGATACTTTGGCGGGATTGGGAGAGCGGCAAGGGAAGGAATACTCATCAAGGGATCAAATTTCCTCGATGCGCTTAGCAAAGCCACGATCGTAGCTTTTGACAAGACGGGTACACTGACGAAAGGTGTTTTTAAGGTCACGAGGATAGAGACAAGGAATGGTTTTAGTGAGGAAGAAATCCTTAAGTTTGCCGCTTTGGCAGAGGCACACTCAAACCATCCGATAGCGAAGGCAATAAAAGAGGCATATGGAAAAGAAATCAATGAAGCTGAGATTAAAGAGCATGAAGAAATAGCTGGACATGGCGTCAGAGCAAGAATAGATGGTACTGAAGTAATGGTTGGGAATGATAGACTACTACATAAATTCAATGTGGAACATGATACCTGCCATGTAAAGGGGACTGTTGCTCATGTTGTTATCAACGGAAAGTATACAGGTTATATAGTGATTTCAGACGAGATAAAGGAAGATGTTCCAAAAACCATGAGAGAGCTAAAGCGTTTAGGCGTTAAAAAGGTTATAATGGTGACTGGCGATAATAAAGATGTTGCAGAAGCAATAGCAAAACAAATTGGCTTGGACGAGTTCTATGCTGAGCTTCTGCCAGAGGACAAAGTGAAAATCATTGAAAAACTCGAAAAAGAGAAGAAAGACGATGAAAAGATAGTCTTTGTAGGTGACGGAATAAATGATGCCCCAGTTATCGCAAGGGCAGATATAGGAGTGGCAATGGGTGCTCTAGGAAGCGATGCCGCTATAGAGACCGCTGATATCGTCATAATGGATGACAAGCCATCAAAATTGCCCATAGGAATTAAAATTGCAAGGAAAACACAGAGAATAGTGTGGGAGAACGTAATCTTTGCCCTCGGGGTCAAGTTGGCCTTTATAAGTCTTGGAATCCTTGGAGAGGCTACAATGTGGGAGGCTGTCTTTGCGGATGTGGGTGTTGCTCTCATAGCGGTGTTTAATGCGATGAGGATTTTGAGGTGATGTAGATGCTCTATGCACTTGGCGTTGTTTTCTTTCTCTTTCTATCTCTCTACTCATGGTTTGGGATAAAGAGGGCTTATGAAGATGGAAAAACCTTACCTCTCCACGTTTCGGCTGTGATATGGATAGGCGATACACTCCACTTCATTCTGGTGCTCTGGGCCTCGTTGAGAGGGCTCTGGCTGATGCCCATTAACGCAACCGCTGCTTTAGTCGGTGGTTCTGTGCTCGCTGTTGTGGGGCTTGTCGTGATGCTCCTTGGCATGTTAGAGTTCCGCTCGTTTAAGAGAATGTCTGGTTTGGATTCCTCAAAACTCATAACTACCGGTATATATCGCTACAGCAGGAACCCTCAATATATCGGATGGTTCTTAGCTCTCATTGGAATATCTATTATGGGGCGCTCGCTTCTCGCGCTCCTGCTTACGGTGGCACTCCTTATTGGGCTACACTTGTATAACGTTAAGCTTGAGGAACCATACTTAGAGCGTATCTTTGGGGAAGAATACAGGAGGTATAAAGAGAACACCCCTAGATATTTTGGGATGTTCAAGAGGAAGCTTCTTTAAGCTTCATTTCTGAAAATTTCATTCTATTCTATTTTCAACTTTGGCAGAGATTAATTATATTAGCTTTCATTGTATTATATTTAGTGAGGGTGATTTAATGAATAATGATGAAAAAGAAATGCACAAAGAGCACATGCATGAAGAGCATAAGATGCACAGCCACGAGATGGAGGAAGAAAAGCATGAACACATAAATCATGAGCACGAAGAGCACAAGCATTCGCATGCAGATCACCACAGAATGATGATGGAGGACTTTAAGAAGAGATTTATAGTCTCCACTATACTTACGATTCCGATACTGCTCCTATCTCCGATGATTCAAAAGTTCCTTGGTTTTACATTCACGTTCACGGGCGATAGATACGTTCTCTTTGCGCTATCGACAGTGGTCTACTTCTACGGCGGAAAGCCGTTCCTGACGGGGATGAGGGATGAGCTCAAAAAGAGAACGCCGGGAATGATGACGCTAATAGCTTTGGCAATCACGGTTGCCTTCTTCTACAGCGCTGCAGTAACCTTTGGTTTGCCCGGAAAGACGTTCTATTGGGAGCTTGCAACGCTTATTGACATCATGCTTTTGGGGCACTACATAGAGATGCGCTCTGTTCTCGGCGCTTCGAGGGCTTTGGAAGAACTGATAAAGCTCATGCCAACCGAAGCTCATCTAATAACCCCGGAAGGAATAAAAGACGTTCCAGTGAGCGAGCTCAAGAAGGGAGATATAGTTTTAGTCAAGCCCGGCGAGAAGATACCTTCAGATGGCATCATAATTGAGGGAGAGACGAGTGTAAATGAAGCAATGCTCACTGGTGAGTCAAAGCCCGTCTATAAGAAACCCGGTGACATTGTTATTGGTGGATCAATAAACTTGGAGGGCTCAATTAAAGTAAGGATCGAGAAGACTGGAAAAGAGACCTATTTGATGCAGGTGGTTGAGCTTGTAAAGCAGGCCCAAGAGACGAGGTCAAGGACTCAAGATTTGGCTAATAGAGCAGCGTTTTGGCTTACACTCATTGCAATAACCGCTGGAAGCGCAACTCTGGGAGCTTGGCTCTACTTAGGGAAGCCATTTGTATTCGCCCTTGAGAGAATGGTCACTGTAATGGTAATTACATGCCCCCACGCTTTGGGATTGGCTGTTCCTTTGGTGGTTTCGGTTTCTACATCAATCTCGGCAAGGAAGGGGATACTCATCAGGAACAGGGAAGCCTTTGAGAGGGCAAAGGACGTTCAGGTGGTTGTCTTTGACAAGACGGGAACACTAACGGAGGGAAAGTTTGAAGTAACGGATATAATTCCATTGGATGAGCTTAGCGAGGAGGAAATCTTAAGGTATGCGGCAACATTGGAGAGCCACTCATCACACCCGATAGCGCAGGGAATAGTAGAAAAAGCCAAGGAAAAGAAGGTTGAGCTTTATGACGTTAAAGACTTCAAAGCAATTCCAGGAAAGGGCGCCCAAGGCGTTATCAACGGCAGAGAAGTGCTCATTGTAAGTCCGCAGTTCTTGAAGGAGAAGGGTCTCTGGAAAGAGGATGAGCGCGTTAACGAGGTCTTGGAGCAAGGGAAGACAGTGGTGTTCTTAGTCATCGATGGAAAACTGATCGGTGCCTTAGCTTTAGCCGATAAGATAAGACCGGAGTCGAGGGAAGCCATAAAGAGGCTTCACGAGATGGGGATTAAAGCTTACATGCTCACAGGAGACAACGCTAAAGTTGCAAAGTGGGTTGCTGAGGAGCTTGGCTTGGATGGCTACTTTGCAGAGGTTTTGCCCCATCAGA
The DNA here is from genome assembly GCF_012027375.1 of Thermococcus sp. LS2. Lineage (NCBI taxonomy): Archaea > Methanobacteriati > Methanobacteriota > Thermococci > Thermococcales > Thermococcaceae > Thermococcus > Thermococcus sp. LS2. The sequence goes on from NZ_SNUI01000007.1 coordinate 64,136, forward strand.
AGTCGGAGAAGATTAAGGAGCTCCAAGAAAAAGGCTTCGTCGTGGCAATGGTTGGGGATGGAATAAATGATGCTCCAGCTCTAATTCAAGCGGACGTTGGAATAGCAATTGGAGCAGGAACCGATGTTGCTATAGAAAGCGCTGACATAATTTTAGTCAAAAACGATCCAAGAGACGTCATAACAGCAATACATCTTGCGAGGGCAACTTATGGAAAAATGGTTCAAAACTTAGCATGGGCAACAGGATATAACACATTCGCAATTCCTCTGGCGGCAGGGACACTTTACAAATATGGAATACTGTTAAGCCCAGCTGTAGGGGCTTTGTTAATGAGCTTGAGCACAGTTATAGTTGCTATAAATGCGAAGTTTTTGAAGGTTTGAACTTCCGTTACTTTAATTTTTTGAAATTATGAAGCACTATTTTTACATTTTGGCAAAAATAAGGCATATAACTCTTTCAGCTGAGCAATGTATGAGGCGAGTAAAATGATGTTTGAAAGCTTTGAGCTTGGAAGATATTTAATGCATATGGGAGATGAATGGGGGTGGCACGACATGATGGGATTTGGTTACTTTGGAATCTTTGGAGCAATATTCATGCTCCTATTCTGGGTTTTGATAATCGTTGGAGTATTTGTATTGATTAAGTGGCTCTTGGAGCAAGGAGGTTCAAAAACTACACCAAAGAAGAGGGCACTTGAAATACTTGATGAAAAGTACGCAAGAGGAGAGATCGATGACGAAGAATATGAGAGAAGAAAGAGGAAGCTCTTAGAGAGTTAATAAAGCCTATCTCTCTTTGTTTGGTTATGTTTTCCTCTTAAATTCATTTTGTTGCAATGATAAGCCTCACAATATCAAAGAAGAGATTTTCAACTTTCTCTATCTTAAAACCAGCCTTTTCAATATTCTTCTGCGTTTCCCTCACCATTGAAGTTCCTACTAATGCTTTTGTTATTGGATCCATTAAGTAGAGCGGGATATTCAAAAGCTTTGATTCGCTTTTCATGTGCTCCAAAAATATCGCTTTTCCTCCAGGCTTTAAGACCCTATAAACTTCCTTTAACCCTTTGATAGGATCAGGCACTGTACAAAACACAAAAGTGCTTACGATAGTGTCAAACATTTCATCTTCAAACTCCAAGTTTTGAACGTCCATGAGCATTAGCTTAACGTTCTCCAGACCAAGTTCTTTTCTCCTTCTCTCTGCCTTCTCAAGCATTCCTTTGCTGAAGTCTATCCCAATAACTTCAACATCTTTTGGGTAGTATGGCAAATTTTTGCCTAACGAAACTGTTCTTTATTTTGTGAGGATTCGTGAATCTTCAGGATGTTTAGTCCCCACCAACCAATAACAAATGCAGACGTAGAGTGAACGTCCAAACCCAATCCTACAGACAACTCCTTGCCCAACTTGGAAGACCCCGATGGATTTACCAAGAACACTTCAAAACCCCTCTTCAACGCCATAATAACACCGTGCCCAAGTAGTTCCTTCTTTGCAAAATTAGACGCCTTCCTGTTCCCCTTCTTTGATTTGGAGGTTTTTCCGTTCCTCTGTTTAATCCGCTCCAAATCTTCGAAAAACACGACACCAACACCGTGATGACGGGCATAATCCAACAATCGAGCGAGTGTCTTCAATCGCAAATCCCTCGCATTTTTCTTCGGGAAACCGGGAGAATTAGCCCCTGGAAAGTGCCCAATCTTAACATCCCGAATAATCCCATTCCCGTCGAGAATAACCATATTCACCCTGTCCGAGTTCAAATCGAAACCAGCATACAGTTTACCCTTCGTGGTTCTCCCGAAGTGTCTCAAGAAAACCTCAAACGGCACTTGGATGTGGAGGTAAACTTTCCCGTTCCTCAGAATAACCTGAGCACCGAATTTGAGCTTTTGGGCATCAAGGATAACGGGTAAGAACCTCTTACTTGTTCTGAGTTTAAAGTTCAACCACTCACCGTTTGAACGTATCCTGACTTTTGAACCTTCGATTTTCACGTTCCTGTTCCCATCCTCGTTCTCCTTTGGTTTACTGATTAGAAACTTGGACTTGAGGTGAATATGTTTTGGGTTTCCACCGTTGTGTTTTACACCATTCACGAGCATCTTTGCATAGTCCCACGCACTATCAGAATACCACCAGTTATTGAGAATTAGTCTTGAGATTTCCTTCACTCCTTTGCTCTTTTTAACGCCCTTGAGCTGGAGTCGTGTTGATAGTTCTACTCCTCTCTTGAATTTCTCGCAGAGGAGAGCGAGTTTAAGGTAGTCTTCTGTCGTTTCTGGTTCAAGACGGGTCTTTATCGTGATGTAGTTCACTTCTGCCCTCCTGATTTTTCGTGCTCCTGCAACCATAGTTCTATCGCCTCTGTTATGGCTTTTCCGAGTGCCCCCTTTCTCGCCCCGTAAATTTCGAGGATTTTCTTTCGAAATTCAACCTCAACCTCATCGGGTATTTTCACGGTTATGACTCCCATTGTATTCACCAAAATACTTAAATACGTGTGTTCTTAAATATGTTTTGGTTGTGATGCCTGCCCGATGAAGTCGGTGAGCGAGGCGAGGTGGAGGGCTGGCTGAACTCGGCGAGTGTTCGGGCGACCCGTTCCGCCGTAGAAGACGTTTGAAAGAAGGAGAGTGGGCAGGACGGTCTAAGTCCGGGCACTCGCCGTGTCTTGGGGAATGAATCTTCACGTGAGCGTTTGTGACCTCACGTGAAGAAGACCCCTGTTCCAACACCCACTTCAAGAACTTTGCCTTTAGCTAAGCTTAAAGCTTTCTTTCTGTATTTTGAGAAAGCTCTCCTTTCCATTAAACTCTCAAAGGAATCATAAATCTTCGAAAACTTATCATACTTTTTGGCAATCTCAGCCATTTCTACCACAATTTATGATTGTGTAAACTTTGAATTAACTTTATCCTTCCATCTTGTGAAATCTTGTCAGTTGCAGTTTACACATTGAAAATGATAAGCCTATTATCCTTTGCTCCATAGTGGCTTATAGAAACAACAAAAAGGTGATGTAAAATGGAGTGGAAATCAATACTAGTTGGGTTCATACTAGGAGCGCTCATAGCAATTCCTATCGGTTTGGCTCATTCGGGGGCTGACTTTGACGATGAGAAAGTTTTCAGAGGCCCAACGTGGGGCTGGGGAATGCATGGTGGAATGATGGGCTATGGAATGATGTATGAACAGCACGAAGAAATGGAGAAGTTTATGGAAAGCGGGAACTTCACGGAGATGCATGAAGAAATGGAAGAAGAGATGGAGCCAATAATGGAAAAGTACATGGGCGAGGGCTGGAAGGAAATGCATGAATTCTGCGAAAGAGCAATGGGCATTGAAGAAGATGAAGAGTGAGCTAATCTCGCTCTAAATCATTTCTTTTTTGCTAATGTTCATGGTGTTCATGAGCATGAATCTCGTGTTCTTTTAGCTTGAACTTCTCTATGTTTTCTCTTGTTCTCTTGAATTCTCTCAAACAGGTAGGACAGCAGAAGAAGTAAACTCTGTTGTGATACTTATAGACTATCGGCTCTCCGACAATCTCTTTTCCACAATAGTCGCACTTGAACGGCACCTTGATCTTTGGAGGGTGTTCTTTCTCGATGCTCTCTAGGATGGGCATTATTTCTAGCACTTCAAAACCAGCCCCCTCTATGACGTTCCTCAGCCCCTCCATGTCCTCGACAGCTACTTTTATGAGGTACTTCTTGCTCGTAAAGCGGTTAATCTCGATGATCTCCTTGAACTCCTCTAACTTCTCAGGCTCGTCTGTTTTGATTATCAGGGCAACAACGTTGTGAGCCCTCTGGAGTTCAGGGTTAAGTTTGATTGTATAGCGCTGAATAACCCCCTCTTTCTCAAGACGTTCCAGTCTAGCTTTCACTGTTGGTCTGCTAACGCCTAGTCTCTCTGCAAGCTCAGAGATGCTCAATCTGGAGTTGTCCATAAGAAGGTATATCAACTTCAAATCAAGTTCATCCAACTTTATCATGATAAACACCAGCAGTTATTTGTTTTCAAAATATAAAAGTTCTTCGGTTAGGGTTTACATTTTGACAAAAATAATGTCCTTAAGACCTGCTGTTGAGTAAATACCGGGTGATGGCTGTGAGGCTCACACTCAAGGTTAATGGAATGACATGTGCAATGTGTGTTAAAACTATAGAAACGGCTCTAAAAGAGCTTGATGGCGTTAAAGACGCTAGAGCAAATTTAAACTCTGAAAGTGTTTACGTGAACTTTGATGAGTCAAAGGTTAGCTTAAATCAAATTATAAAAACGATTGAAGAGCTCGGTTATACGGTTGTAAGGGAAAAGAGGAATGCAATAATCAAAATCGGCGGAATGACCTGTGCAATGTGCGTCAAAACCATTGAAGTAGCTCTTAAAGAGCTCCCTGGAGTTTTAGATGCCCAAGTCAATTTGGCAACTGAGAAGGCCAAGGTAAGCTATGATCCAAGTTTAGTAAGCATGGAAGACATTAAGAGAGCAATTGAAGAAGTTGGCTACCAATTTTTGGGAGTTGAAGGTGAGGAAAGCTATGACGTAGAAAAAGAGGTTCGAGAGAAGCACATAAGGGAAATGAAGAAAAAACTTGCAGTTGCTTGGGGAATAGGAATACCTCTCTTCGCCTCAGCGCAGCTTCACAGGTTTGGAATTGAAATTCCCAACTTAATTTACATTCAATTCCTGCTGGCAACTCTGGCAATAATCTACGCTGGAAGGGATATCTTTGGAAAGGCTCTCAATTCATTGAAGCACAAAAGCTTAAACATGGAAGTCATGTACTCCATGGGAATTGGTTCTGCTTATTTTGCAAGCGTGTTAGCTACAATAGGAATTATTCCGAGGGAGTTCAACTTTTATGAGGCAAGCGTTTTGCTAATGGCCTTCCTCTTGCTTGGACGCTACTTGGAGACCTTGGCCAAAGGAAGAACGAGTGAGGCAATTAAAAAGCTCATGGGGCTTCAAGCTAAAAAGGCGACCGTAATTAGGGATGGAAAAGAGATTGAAGTTCCAATAAGCGAAGTTAAAGTCGGCGATATTGTCATAGTCAAACCTGGAGAGAGGATTCCGGTCGATGGAATTGTAATTGAGGGAGAAAGCTACGTTGACGAATCGATGATCACCGGAGAACCAATTCCAAATTTAAAGAAGAAGGGCGACGAGGTTATCGGCGGAACGATTAACAAGAACTCCGTGCTTAAAATCGAGGCAAAGAGGGTCGGAAGAGACACCGTTCTGGCACAAATAATTAGGCTCGTTGAGGAGGCACAAAATACAAGACCACCGATTCAGAGATTAGCGGACAAAGTCGTTACATACTTCATTCCAACCGTTTTAACAATAGCACTAATCTCCTTTGGATACTGGTACTTCATAGCCCAACAACCCCTGCTCTTCGCCTTCACAACACTGCTCAGCGTTTTGGTGATTGCCTGCCCATGTGCCTTTGGCTTGGCAACTCCAACAGCTTTAACAGTTGGAATGGGTAAAGGCGCTGAAATGGGAATTTTAATCAAGAATGGTGAAGTACTGGAAATAGCGAGGAAAGCCACAATAGTCCTCTTCGATAAGACGGGGACGCTAACAAAAGGGACGCCTGAAGTTACGGATGTAGTGACTTTTGGCGTGGATGAGAAAGAGCTTTTGAGCTTAGTAGCTTCAGCTGAAAAGCGCTCAGAGCATCCACTAGGAGAAGCCATAGTTAGGAAAGCTCAAGAGCTCGGATTGGAGGTTAAAGAGCCCCAAAGCTTTGAGGCAATAACTGGTAAGGGAGTAAAAGCCGTAGTGGATGGAAAAGAAATCTTGGCAGGAAATAGAAAGCTGTTCAAAGAGAATGGTTACTCAATAGAAGGAGAGGTTGAAAAAGCCCTCCTAAAGCTTGAAGATGAAGCTAAAACAGCCATAATAGTGGCAATTGACGGGAAAATAGTGGGAGTTATTGGAATAGCGGACACAATCAAAGAAGGTGCGAGCGAAGCGATAGAAGAGCTTCACAAAATGGGCAAGAAAGTTGGAATGATTACCGGCGACAATAGAAGAACTGCAGAAGCGATAGCTAAACAGCTTAACATAGATTACGTTTTAGCAGAAGTTTTGCCCCAGGATAAAGCAAACGAAGTGAAGAAGCTTCAGGAGAAGGGAGAAGTTGTCATTTTTGTTGGAGATGGTATAAACGACGCTCCCGCTTTGGCTCAAGCTGACATAGGCATAGCAGTAAGCTCTGGAACCGACATAGCAATGGAGAGCGGAGACATCGTCTTGATTAAAAACGACTTAAGAGATGTGGTTAGAGCAATAAAGCTCAGCCAAAAGACGCTCTCAAAGATTAAGCAGAACATCTTCTGGGCGATGTTCTACAACACAATATTAATCCCCTTCGCCGCTGGATTAGCTTATGTTCTCTTTGGAATCACCTTCAGACCAGAATGGGCTGCTGGAGCTATGTCATTGAGCAGCGTAAGTGTCGTTACAAACTCCTTGCTTTTGAAAAAAGCTAAGATTTGAGGTGGTTAAGATGATTAAGGAGTTTGATGGAGACTTTGGAAAAATTGAGAGGGCTAAATATGCCCTTCTTTGGTTTTCTTCTCCTGGCTGTCCACCATGCAAGATGATTGAGCCCTTCATGCACGAGCTGAGCGAGGAGTATAGAAATGTGGAGTTCTGGGAGGTCGATGTGGGAAAACATCTCTGGCTTGCGGAGCACTTTGGTGTTATGAATGTGCCTACATTGATTTATCTCAAGGAGGGGAAGGAAATCGCGAGGCAGAATCTGGTAAGGAGGAGAGAAGAAGTTGAGGAGATGCTAAGGAAATTATTATGAAGGCTTTGCATCACATCTAGATTGGTGCTGGAATATCTTCACAGATATTAATCGTTAAATCCCAAACAGTGCTTTATTGTTTGATAAAAACATTTTTAGGGTTTACATATCATCTTCGGAAGTTTCCATTCTATTTTTATTCAATTAAAGGCTAACATTTGCTTTTATGGTGAGGTTTATGGTTATGCTTGCATAATACATAGCAATACTGCTAGCCTCATACAACCGAAAACTTTTTAAAGAAAATCTTCATTAGTATGCAGTGCAATGCTCAGATGTATGAAGAAAAAGTTTCATGATCATCGTTTTAATGAACTGGTTTGGCTGGCTTGTTTTGGGGTTTATCTCCCTGAGCGGCTTCCTGTACCTCAGCTGGGCCTTCCGCTGCTACCGCGTTGACGAGGACGACTTCCGCGAGGCCCTGAGGCTCGACTTGGACGATTTCTGATTTTTCTTTTATTTTTAGCCACTAGTAACAATTTCAAGATTAGCAGAGAATCTACAATAAAACCAGAACACTCAACATTTAACGAAACCCCTAAACTCAAAATTTAATTCTAAATCCTCTTACTAAAATTTTCTCCAATAACTACCTGGAAATTATTTTTTCATTCAGGCTGGAAGTTCTGTACAACAATATTCACTCTGTATTCTCAAAAGGCTGAAATAAAGGCTGATTTTTGCAGTTTTAAACTTTTAATGCCTTATTTTGGATAATAAACAATTTTCAACGGAACTTAAATTATGGGGATGCTAAAAGAGAGCAACGGTTAATTGGAGATATTTCAAATTCACATTATGAATTTATCTCATACTGTTCTGCTCTTCTCTTGAATGAAGCCGTTTTAACTTCATAATTTGTGGAAGTAAAATTGGGGAATCTATTAGACTTTCTCTACCAGTTTTTTAAGTGTTGAGGTTTGGTTTATCCCCATTAATGTACAACTATCTGGATAGCGTTCTATTTGTGGAATTAAGATAGACAGACAAACATTTTTAACTTCCTACTTTTGAAATACTTTAAATTTTCCAGGCATTTTTAGTCCGAAAGTTTTAAATACCGGTTTTAGAATAGTCCCGATTGATAAATGGAGGGCTTCAAGATATGGTTTAAGAAGGACTTAGTAGTATGGAAACCTACAGTTCTGTTCAAAACGGCTTCAAGTTGGGCTTTGACTTCCTTGACAGTTTAAGAAGGACTTAGTAGTATGGAAATGAGGTACAGGTGCAGATCCAAATATTGGGTATGAAGCTGCTAAGTTTAAGAAGGACTTAGTAGTATGGAAATGCCCCGTCTTGATTGCGATGTATGGGTAGAACCTCAAGAGTTTAAGAAGAACTTAGTAGTATGGAAACCACTCCTCCTGCAGTATCGCATAGACCTTCTTCTTTCCGTCGTTTAAGAAGGACTTAGTAGTATGGAAACTAATAATTAACCCCCCAACCATCTACTGGCGGAATTTCCGTTTAAGAAGAACTTAGTAGTATGGAAACTGGTCTCCTGCATCGACGAGGTAGTAGTCAAAGTCCTTCAAAGAGTTTAAGAAGAACTTAGTAGTATGGAAACCTTCTTGTAAATTCAATTATTGCTTCTGCGACGACTTTGGGATTCCTGAGTTTAAGAAGGACTTAGTAGTATGGAAACTACATGTTTAGTTGTAGTAGGCTTGAGCCTATGTACTCGATAAACGTTTAAGAAGGACTTAGTAGTATGGAAACTTTGGGACGGGCTGTTCAAAATCAATCCAACCGTTGCTTTTCTTGTTTAAGAAGGACTTAGTAGTATGGAAAGTTCCTTTCTGGGAGGAAATCTCTTATTGTTGTCTCTTGTTCTACTTCTTCTTGAGTTTAAGAAGGACTTAGTAATATGGAAATCTTGACCTTGTCCATTATCTCTGGAACTCTCTTAACGCTGACAAGTTTAAGAAGGACTTAGTGGTGTTCTACCCTGTTGAGGGGTGAAGTACATGCCCCATCCTCTCTTCATAACGCAACACGGTGAGCTGAGAAGGAAAGACAACACCCTGCACTTCGTTGGCGAAACATTGGAGAAGGCAATTCCCCTTGCCCAAGTCTCTGAAATCCACTGCGTTGCAAGGGTAACGTTGACCTCTGGAGCAATTGACTTGCTCTCCGTTGAAGGCATACCCGTTCACTTCTACACAGTTGAAGGACTCTACAAAGGCTCCTTCATCCCAAAAACTGGAGGTAATGGAAAGCTTAAGATTGCCCAAGTCCAGCACTATCTCGACGAGAAAAAGAGGCTCTACATAGCCCAACAAATAGTGCAGGGCATAAAGAACACAATGCTCAAATCCCTGAGAGGTCAGGACACTTCGAGGCTTACGGAGATAGCGGTGGGGGGAGCAACAATTGAAGAAATCCGCGGCATTGAAGCCAAGCTCTGGAGGGAGTACTATCATCTATTCGCACAAACACTGAAGATGAAGTTCAGAAAACGAACAAGAAAGCCACCAAAAGATGAAGTCAATGCCCTAATAAGCTATGGGAACTCGATCCTCTATGGTTTAACCCTCTCTGCAATAATTAGGGCAAAACTCGATCCAGACATAAGCTTTCTCCACGAGCCAATGCAGAACCGCTTTTCGCTTAGCTTGGATTTGAGTGAGCCGTTTAAGCCCCTGATAGTCATGAGTGCAGTAAAATACGCAATCAACAAGGGCATGATCAGAAAACATCACTTCAGAAAACCAAGAAAGAAGAATGCAGTCTATTTAAGTGCAGAGGGAAGAAGAAAATTTATCCAAGCCCTCAACATGGTTCTCTCAAGAACTGTCTATTATCCAAGGGCAAAAAGAAATGTATCCTACCGCTTGATGATGGATTACGAGGCAAAACGCCTGGCAAACCATTTGCTCGGCAGAAGAAAATACAAGGCATTCAAACCATGGTGGTAACATGTACTACATAATTGTTTATGACGTGAACGAAGAAAGAGTTGCAAAGGTTCATAAAATCCTCAAACGCTATCTTTACTGGAGGCAAAGAAGCGTCTTTGAAGGCGAGCTGACTGATTCTCAGCTTCATGAACTTTTAAAAAGGCTCTCAAAGGTCATTGACGAGAGCGAGGATTCAATTCTAATTTATGCCGTTAAAGATAGAAAACTCATCAGCTTTTCTTATCTGGGAGTAGCCTTTCATGAGGATGATGCAGTAATTTAGCATGGAATTAAATGAAAAGAGATATGAGGGAGTATGCCTTGTAGAGTGTTAATCCAATCCAGAAGCCTGCTATCACTCCATTGACCAGGAAGTACCTTGGAGTGAACCACCAGCCCCAGGTTTCTGCGTTTCCAACCTTCTTGACCTTCCAGTAGCCCACGACAGCCATCAACACAGCCGTGAGAATCCCAACCACCACTTCGTTCACCTGAAGCACTCTGATGGCAGATAAAAGGAGGACTGCACTCATTACAACCGAAATCACGGAGGAGCCCCAGAAGAGCTCTTCTGGAGCAACTGAACTGGCATTGTGAATGTGGAGCTTTCCAAATGCCCTGAGAATGACAAGGCTTGCAACTAGGACAATTAAGGACACCCAGCCGGCAATCCATTCGCCATAAACCATGCAAACAACTGCCCCAACATAGGTTGCCAAGCCAATGCTGATCAAAAGCGAGAGGATGAACGCCTCAGAGACTATTATGGAGAGGAATATTATTCCAATCATAACCCATCCAGCGAGGTCTGGATTCGGCGGGCTGTGGTGATATGCATAAACCAGAAACTCAGGGAGCTTGGCATTTGCGAGGAGGGCAAACACTGGGGCCGCTACAACGAACATTGCTGGTCCGACTGGCCACCCCATGGCTTCCCTGCGGTAATAAATCAAATTTCCGACAACATTTTGGGCGGCGTATGGAATGAAGGCGAAGGGTCCAAAGAGGGCAAAGTAAAGCGAGATTATGTAAATGTCCCCCTCAGCCATTTCTTCAACTATTGCGTGCTCTGTAAAGCCGAGCATCAAGCCGATGAGCGTCCATATTGGAACAATTGCATGGGGTTCAAGGTAGGAGTTTATGAATGCTATTGGGATTGAGGCTAGGAATGCCCAGTATGCTATCTTTTCCCTGTTGAACAGGGTTGCTATTCCGAAGATTATGAAGAGGGGGAAGACGAGGTAAGCGTAACCAAAGTAGTCCAGGTAGAATGCTATTATGCCAAAGACTCCGGCCTGTGCGAGCTTTACTGGAATTATCATTGCGGCATAGTCTGTCAGGGCGAAGATGAAGAGAATCCCAGCAACTATCAGGAGGGCTTCATTCTGTATGTTCATTCCATACCAGAGTGAGAACAGGGACGCCAGGACAAGCAGAAAGCCGAGCATCTTAATCCCCCAATGAAGTACCTACCCAGTTATTTTGGCATTACTAGGGATTCATAAAATTTTCTCCTTGAAGCCAGAATTAATGTTTTTCTTAAACAATCCAAGATGTTCACACTACTGGGTTCTCCATTAAACACAGACAGCATTATTTGAGGGTACGAAGTCCCCATCGGCGCTGAGCTCTTTCCATACTACTAAGTCCTTCTTAAACAAATTAAAAAAATGGAGAAAGACGCAAGTATAGAATTTACATTGCATTTCCATACTACTAAGTCCTTCTTAAACGAGAGGGTTCTTCATTTAAGCAACGCTCGGAAACGATTTCGTCTTAGGACAAATTTCCATACTACTAAGTCCTTCTTAAACTTTTATGGATACATAAACAAAGAAACACAAAAGGCAGTCATGTTATTTCCATACTACTAAGTCCTTCTTAAACATCATGGGATCCAAGTAGAGATCAAGATGGGGGATGTTACTGGTTCATTTCCATACTACTAAGTTCTTCTTAAACACAGATTAAAGTGACGCCATTGGGTATGAAGGTGGTAGAGGTTTTGGAGGTTTCCATACTACTAAGTTCTTCTTAAACACGAGACTAGTGCGGCTTTCGATTTTTGCCCCGTTATGGGGTGTGTTTCCATACTACTAAGTTCTTCTTAAACACCAGGATGGCGGGTGCTACTGGTTTGCTCAAGAATTCCTCAAGGTTTCCATACTACTAAGTTCTTCTTAAACAAATCAAACACTCGGAGCAAAACTCCCGTCCTTGAACCTCCACCCCTTGTTTCCATACTACTAAGTTCTTCTTAAACTCAAGAACATACCAAAGATGAGATTCAAGCACTGAACCAAATACCACGCATTTTCCATACTACTAAGTTCTTCTTAAACCTAGTAATCACAAGGGATGCCAGCAACCTTATTATTAGAGCAGAAGTTTTCCATACTACTAAGTTCTTCTTAAACAGACAGAGGAAGGCGAGCTTGTCGGGCTCAGGTTTCCATATGCTTTCCATACTACTAAGTTCTTCTTAAACAAGTCATAGCAAATAACGGTGATGTTCTATGAGAGTAAGTAAAACTTTCCATACTACTAAGTTCTTCTTAAACTCCTGTGGAGAGTTAAGAAGTGCCCTCAGGAAATATGATTCTGGAGTTCTTTCCATACTACTAAGTTCTTCTTAAACATGGTCTGTATGCACTCATGTCTGCCACCATATCAATGTGGTCCTTTCCATACTACTAAGTTCTTCTTAAACATAGTTAAACCCTGGAGCAATTTGCCCCATTACATAATCCGTCCTTTCCATACTACTAAGTTCTTCTTAAACCATATCTTGGAACTCCCCATTTATCAATCGGGACTACTCTGAAACCTGTATTTAAAACTTTCGAAAGGGAATAGCTTGAAACTTATTGGACTATAGTGAACAAGGATAATAAAAATCCGCTGAATTGTCTAAAATTTCTTAAAATTAACTCGATACCTTTAGCATCCAGCAGAATAAGGAAAGCTAATGCTTGAAAATTAAAAGCACGGTGAAGAAATCCCTGTTTAAATATTCCCAAAATTCCTACCAAATTTAAAGCATCACAAGCCTTTGTTTTCCAAAATGCCAAAAAACCATTGAGAACATACCCAAGGGAGAACCAACTTCAGCTTATTTTCATTTTTAGGTGGTTAAATTTACCTCCACACTCAAAAGCCCTAAAATCCGTGATTTACTAAAAATACAGTTAAAAACAGCTCTAACACCTGAAAGCACTCCTAAAAAACCTTAAACCGTAACTCACATGAACACTTCTGAGCACAGCTTCTGTCGAAAATGAAAATTCCTTATTATGCCGAAAACAATAAAATAGTGGCATTTAAAATCCACAATAAACAAAAAGAAAACAGACACTAGGCTTTTACTGCTCTGAGGACTTCGATTGCTTTTTTCGTCTCTTCTCTGAGCGAGACCTTAACCTTATCCCACTCCCAGGGGTTCTTGCCCCTCCAGACCGCTTTGATCTCCCCAATTCCAGAAACGCTTATCTTTCCAAAGACAACTGCTGAAGCAAAGATGAAGTCCCTGACATTCTCCCACCTTACATGCTTCCTGATTTCCCCAAAGCCAACATAGACAGGCTCAATCTCCCTGACGTGCCTTAAGTTAGCGAAGAAGTTCTTGTCCGAGGTGAAGACTATTAATTCCCCCTCGTTCTTCCTTAAAAACTCCACAAAGCTCTCCAAGATAACATCATCGCCCCTCCCCTCCCTCGTCGGCTCGATAAGTATGGCGTTCCTCTCGTTGAGGAGCTTGAGCTGCAATTGCCCGAGCTTGAAAAGCCTGTCCTTCGGCGAGGGCTGGTTCCAGTAGTCAGCATCAGGAACGTATTCATCAAAAAATCTTCCATCTCTAAGAATCTTGGCCTTTTCCTTTGTAAGCTCTACCTCAACGATTCTTGATATCGCTAAGTTTAGTGAATAGACCTTATCCCTCTGCCTGTCGAGGAACTCAAGGAACCTCTGCGGGATGCCAAAGATAAGTGAATTGGTATCAAAGGTAATGTACTGCGTTTCCTTCTCCTTGATTTTACTCAAAAGCCATTTGTAAAGCTCTTCCTCACTCATCCAGCTTTCACCGTCAAGTGTTGCCTTGAGCTCTCTAATCCCAGAGGTATTCAGAACGCTGTTGAACAGTCCAAAATCACCAACATAACTTGGCAGATTTAGGTTTTTGACCGGCGAAACAGTTGCAACGTTTTCATTTTCCCTGAGTGAGATGAATGCGATAGTTTCCCCCGCGGCTTTTATGTTAAAGCTCTCCCTCCCAAGCAGGAATTCCTGATTGATCACTGCCATCAGCTCTTCTCTTGTCACCTTAACTTCTTCTTTTTCCCCTTCCATCTTTAAGGGCTCTTTCATTCTCTCTTTTCTGCTCAACTCGCTTTTCATTTCTAATAATTCCTGGATTGAGAAGGGGATTAGGTAGAGGGGCAGGTTCATGTAGCTCAAGTCCTTCAGGTGGAGGTAGTAAACCCTGTCAGCCTTAAACTTTTTGTCAGCACCTTTAATTCCGAGATACATGGAGATAGCACTCATGAACTTTCTCCCTGGCGTCATGTCAATTGCGACCTTATTGCCCTCAAGCTTTTCCTTCTTTATTATCTTCGCCAGCGTCTCTGTGAATGTTCTGAAGTTCTCTTCATCAACCTTGTGAGTGTCGTCAATAGCTATCGTCCTCCCGTAAGCTTTTGCAAGGGCTTCAATGTAAGTCTTAACTTTTTGCATGTTGTCTTGCACCTTATCGTTCCACAGGAGGTATACCTTGTCGGGATAGTATGAGTCTCCAACGATTGCCATCCAGAGGGAGTTGAATACAGCAAAGGGGGACGTTCCAACGGTTGTGATCCACACCCTCATGAAAGCACCTCCTTAAGCATCTCTAAAAACTCCCTCGCTTTTCTTTCGATTTTATTCGGGTCTGGATTTTCTTTCTTCATTCCAGCGTGAGCTATCGTATTCCTGATTTCCTGAACTTTGAGCCAAACTTTTGCAAGTTTGGTCATCTTTTCATCTCTTTCAAGCTTTTCAGCCCATTCTGTTTTTTCAAATCCCTCTGATTTTCCAATAATATCAGCGGAGAACCAGCCTATTGTTCTCTCTGCTTTAATTCTAACTTCCCTTCTCAGCCAGTCCTTTTCACCAGCCAGGAAGATTACGGTATTTACTATCCACTCCCTCATGAGTTCAAGAGCATTTGCCGTCATACCCTTTTCAAGCAGGTATTCGATGATTTTTAGCTGCTTTTCCAGGCATTCCTTGCCGAATTCATTGCATCCAAATTCAGTTAAGCGCTTAATCTCATTGAGCGTGTACCTTATCGGTGGAAGGAATTCAATCGCCTCAGCTTTGAACTCTTCATAACCGTTCTTGGCTTCTGCCGAGAGCTTCATAAATGTAGGAATTTGGTTTAGCTGTAGGTTCTTTAGGAGGAGAAGGATTAGGTTAGCATAGCCCGACAAAGTTTTTGGCTTCTTTTGGGTGTTGGTTTTGTAGAACCTTGCGTTCATGTTTCTGATTGAGGTGTAAATGCCTTCTCCCCTTCCGTATTTTCTCAGGTCTCTTACCCCATAGAGCCAGTCTGCCAAGTCGAGGAGTCCGCTGAGGTCAAAGATTGGCGCACCTTTTTCAGTCTTTGCTTCAAAGGCTCCGTAGTAGATTCCCCTAATCTTAACGTTTTTGACTTCTTGGAGGTAGAGCATGACGAGGAAGGACATGAAGGGTATGTGCCTGAAGGCGTGGGTTATGTCGAGTATTATTTCATCACCGTAATCAACGCTGTCAACGATTCTCTCAAACAAGTCCCAGATGTCATCTTGGGTCTTGGGAGTCTCTATGTGCACAAAGTGAACGTTTTTTAACCTTTTCTTCAGATTTTCTCCGTGCTTTTGATAAGCTTCCTTTGTTGCGAAAATTATGACCTCAGATGGATGGAATATCTTTGTGAGTGCTTCCTGAATGTATTCTGTCCTTACAGCCTTGTCGCCATAGAGATATGTGGTTTCTTTGTAGTCACCAAATCCAATAAAACTCAGCAGCTTCATAAACACCACCAGATGTTGTAATTTGCTGTTTGGGATTTAAAAGTTTTAGTAGGGGGCTCTAAAAATTTTAAACCAAGATTGAAATATCAGCACGAATTTACTAGAAAATTTTTAATCTTGAAATTTTTCATGATAGTATTTGGTGGTTTTCGATGGTGGAGGTTTATGATGTGGATGTTGAAAAAGCTAAGGCCGCTGTTAAAAAGATTCAGGACTATGGCTTAATTGGGGCTGAAGTTGAGAACAGGGCTTCCCTCATAGATGACACCCTAAATACACTTGAGGAGAGGCTTGACTACATAATTGACAAGCTCGATGATAACGAGCCGACAGAAGCAAAGCTTGTAGTTAAAGACGATAGTGGGATTCTAATCATTAAAATTGAGGACATAATCTCAATCCGCCTGACCGTAAGAGACTATGAAAAGCTTATGAAAGACCTCTTGCAGTAGTATCAGAATTACACTCCTCTCATTTGGATTTTTTATCCGTAATGCTTTTAAATTTTGCTGGCTGGAAATATCATTGTTGAATAAGAAATTTCAACAGTGGTCAATATGAGGTTAAAGCTTGATTTTGTTCCTCTTGAAGATTTTCCGTACAATGATGTTAATAAGCATACAATTCAGGGGTTCATTTACAGCACCTTAATGAGGACAGAGTTTGGAGACATGCATGATGTGCCGAGGTTTAAATTCTTCACGTTCTCAGACATCTTCCCTCCAACGAACTTCAAAAAAGGTGAGGCAAAAAGCTTGATAATCTCATCACCAAACGAAAAGTTCATCGAAGCACTGTACTCACGGCTCAAGGATAGGGAGAGGATTTATCTTGGAAAGCACGAGTTCTACTTAAAATCAGTCAAAAAGTTTAGCTTAAAGGTAAAGCGCCGCTTTATCACCGGCTCACCAATAGTTCTCTACAAGGACAACAAGAAAAACGAGTACTTCAAATTCTATGTTCACCACAACATAAACTTCTTCCTACAACGCTTGGAGGAGAATGCGGTTAAGAAGTACCATGCATACTACGGTGAAGAACCACTTATCGAGGGCAATCTTTTTGATAAAATGATTCCAAGAATTAGGAACGGGAAAGTGGACATTTATGTCAGAATAGTCAAGATGGGTGTCCCCTTTACCATTGTCGGCTCTTCTTGGAAATTGCTCGAAAAGCACTGCATAACTAAGGAGGAGAGAAAGTTCTACCAGTTCATCATGGACTGTGGCCTGGGCGAAAAGAACAGTCTGGGGTTTGGATTTTTAAATCCACTAAAGTAGGGGGGTGTGTTGGTGAACAAGGAGGGTGTCGCCCTTATTGGGCTCCTCTACAATCTTGAGAACGTTATTCCTGATTATCCAGAAGAAATCCGGAAAATCTGGAGCGAACTCAGCGAAGATAATGAATTCCCGAGAGTCCTTGAAATAGCCAAGGAAGCTTGGGAAATTGCCTCTGCTTCAAAGCCCAAAGCACCAAACAAAAGGCTTAGGTGCATTTTCTCAGATGTAAGCATAGATGAAAAGGAAAAGCCGATTCCCAAGTATTATCAGATACGAAAGCTGGAGTTTGATAAATTCCCTGTCCTCAGTGAAAATGAGGAGATTTCTCCGGGAGAGATAGATAGCCTTCTCAAGGATCTGAAGGAGGAATTTAAAAAAGTCAAGTCCAGCTTCAACAGCATTCTAACGCTTTTCGAGAAGTACTTCACTTTCTTCCCAGCAAGTGAGGATGTTTCGCTTTACGACCAGATGAAGCTGACAAGTGCAATAACCCTTGCAATCTACAACAGGAGAAAGGAGACGTGGCGTGATGGTGGGGAGTTCCTTCTCATTGGAGCGGACTTCTCTGGAATCCAAGACTTCATCTACACGATAAACATGAGGGGAGCACTCAAGCACCTGAGGGCCAGGTCCACCTATCTCGACTTGATAAGCTGGGACATTGTCATGGAAATCCTCGAAGAGCTCAACCTTACGAGGGCAAATTTGATTTACAACGGTGGAGGTAGCTTTACAATAATAGCCCAGAACACGGAGGAGGCAGTTGAAAAGCTTGAAAAAATCAGGAATGAGGTAGTTAAGTGGCTCTATGACGAGTTCAACGGAAAGCTCTACATTGCAATTGACTGGATTGAAGCTACAAGAAGCGAGCTGAAGGAGTTCAAGAAAGGCAGCATTTCCCTGTGGACGGCCTTGAAAGACAGAGTCAATGAGCGGAAGGTCAGAAAGTTTGAAGAGATTATTGGGGATGACTTTTTCATAGATCGCAGTGGAGTTGCTAAGAGGCATGAATGCGACGTTTGCAGGAAGCAAATCAGTGAGGTTATTCCAAAAAGAGACCCGCAAACTGGCGAGGCAGAGCTCAATCTCTGCCACACCTGTGCCTTCCTCTTGGAATTGGGCAAGCATCTGCCGTATGTCACTGGATTCGCGAGAATTCCAAAGAGAAAGGAAGACAAATTAATAAGCGAGTGGAAAAAGAAGAAGCTGAAAATGCCGTTTTCAAGCTTTTACTTCATTAAAGACGATTCAGAAGCCTTTATTCTCTGGAGTTCAGGAGCAACTCTGCTGATGAGTGAAGAACCGTTCAGGATTAGAGAATTCGATGCAATCCCATACATTGTTGCAGATTATGCTAAGAAAGTGGAGGAAGAAGTTGAGGAGAACGGAAAGAAAGAGATAAAGAAGCATATCATAACTTTTGAAGGCTTGGCAGAGAACTCCCTCGGGGCAGAGAGAATCGGCGTTTTAAGGGCAGATGTTGACAACTTGGGCTTAATATTCGCAAGGGGGCTTAAGAATCCGGTTCCAGCGAGGGTTTCAATGCTTTCGAGGCTCATGGATTACTTCTTCAAGGGCTACCTGAATGAGATAATAAAGGGTAGCTTTGACGAGCTACTTCCTAAAGACATTCCAAGACTCTGCAAAGATAATGATGAAGCGAACATAGTTGTCGTTTACGCTGGTGGGGATGACCTTTTCATAGTTGGCTCCTGGGATGAAGTCTTCAACTTAGCTTTCAAGGTCAGGGAGCTCTTCAAGCTCTACACTGGTGGTAATCCAAGCGTGACTCTTTCAGCGGGATTGGGATTTTTTGATGAGAACTATCCGCTAGCTAGGATGGCCGAGACAACGAAAGATAGGCTTGAGACAGCCAAAGACGAAGGAAAGAACAGGATTTCGTTGCTCGAAAGGAGGAGGGTTGATAGAGGAAAGTTTCCAGAGCATGCTAAGAGGCACAAGATTTCCTATGGATGGGATGAATACAAAGGGCTTTGGGCAAAATACGTTCCAAGAGTGTATGATGGAAGGAAGCTGAAAGTCAGCAAATCGCTATTGTGGAAGATACTTCAAGCGCAGGAGCTCTACGTTATGAATCCAATGAGCATAAGCTGGAACTACATTCTAGCTTATTACTTAAGCAGGAACAATGCTGAAGAGCTGTTTAAAGAACTTTTGGTTCTAGACGTCTCTAAGGTGAAAAATTACGAACCTCAGGAGATTTATTTCGTTGATGGAATTTTGAAAGTTTTATTGTTTGCAGTTAGGGGGTGGAGAACATGACCTATCAAGTAGTAAGGGTAAGAAAGGGAAAATTAAGTTGGTTGTTTGAAGAAGATCCAATAGATATTGTAAAGATAAGGAACAATTTGAGGAATGCAAGACCAGAAGATTTTGAAGATAAATACCTGGAGGTTGTTGCATGGGCCAAAAAGAAAGACAAGAGCTTGGACCATGATCAAATATTCAGAAATGCCATAATATTAGCTGCTTACCTTAAAGTTAAAGGATTAAACACGAGCCAGTTAAGGAAATTTTTAGAGCTAGCAAATAGGGCAAATTTAAAATTCAGGAACAAACTCGACATAAAGGCGGACATACTTAAGATGCAATGTATTTTGGCTTACTCTACAAGGAATGATGGTAAAGACCTGCATGGACCAATAAATTCCCTTGTGGCAGTTCTTAGCCCACTTCTTCAAACCATAGGGGAGAAGAATTTTGAAAAATTTTATGAGTTTTTGCAAGCTGTTGTTGCATACCATAGATTCTTTGGGGGTAGAGAAAGATGAAGGAAGGGATGAATAGAGTATTTTATGGAAAAATAATCTTAAAGGGCAAGATTAAAGCTGTTACTGGACTACATATTGGTGCCCAAAGAGAAGTCTCGGAAATTGGAGGTGTTGATGGTCCCGTTATAAAAGACCCAATAACAGGTCTGCCGTACATTCCTGGTTCGTCACTCAAAGGTCGCCTAAGGTCTCTTCTTGAAATAGCAGTAAATTCAAAACAACCTAAGGAGAAACAAGGTGTTGGTGAGGATAAGTTTTTCAACAGACCAATCCATAACGTTTGGATTCATGTTTGTAACAATTACACACAGGCAAAAACCTGTGAAGTATGTCGCTTATTTGGAGCAAGCGGAGAAACAAACTTCCCATCAAGACTCATCGTTAGGGATGCTCACTTAAGCAAAGAATGGAAGGAAAAGTTTGAAAAAGGTGAGATTTTTACTGAAATAAAAATGGAAACCGCAATAGACAGAATTACCTCAGCTGCAAGTCCTAGGCAACTTGAAAGAGTTCCAGCTGG
This sequence comes from Thermococcus sp. LS2, assembly GCF_012027375.1. Taxonomy (NCBI): domain Archaea; kingdom Methanobacteriati; phylum Methanobacteriota; class Thermococci; order Thermococcales; family Thermococcaceae; genus Thermococcus; species Thermococcus sp. LS2. The sequence goes on from NZ_SNUI01000007.1 coordinate 84,519, forward strand.
AGTCGAATTCGACTTTGAGATAATCTACAACATTGAAGATGAGAAGTGGCAAGAAGACTTGAAAAACCTCTTTAGTGCGATGAAGATGCTTGAAGATACCTACCTTGGAGGCTCGGGCTCAAGAGGTTATGGAAAGGTTGAGTTCAAGATTGAAGAGGCAATCTTCAGGAGCAGAGACTTCTACTTTGGTAGGGAAGAGGAAAAGCCAATTGATCTCAACATTGAGGAAATCAAGGACCTCCTCAACGAGGAGAAGTTCAACGCCACCTTCGGACAGATCAGCATTTAACGGTGAAAGAAAATGCAAGCAAAAGCAGTAAAGCTTCATTTCAAAAGCCCCCTCCACGTGGGCAGTGAAAGCGGCCTCAGCGAGGCAGTAATTCCAGTGCACTCAGACACAATCTTTGGGGCAATCGTGAATGCATTAGTTTATCTGGACCTTGACATCTGGCCCTTTATCAGGGCGTTCGAGCGTGGTGAGTTCTCAATTTCTTCAGCCTTCCCCTTCAAAGGCGAGAAGCTCTACTTCCCAAAGCCCCTCAATGCAAATGAGCTTCTAAAAAATCTATCCATCAAGAGCCAAAAGGATTACTCAAACCTAAAGAAGTTCAAAAGGAAGAAGTTCTTCGATAAGGATAGCTTTGAGAAGCTGATAAACGGCGAGCTTCCAAACTTTGACGAGATTGACTTCGAGGAAAGCTACGGCTACAAGATTAGTGATATTCCAAAGGTTGCCCTCGATAGGATAACAGCGGATTCTCAAATCTACTACATTTCCCAAGTTTTCTTTGAAGACAATGCAGGCCTTTACTTCCTATTTCAAGGGAATGAAGAGATTTTTAAGAGGTACATAAAGCCTGCCATAAAGCTACTGGGAGATGAGGGAATAGGTGGCAAGAGGACGTGGGGACTTGGAATATTCAAGCCCAAATTTGAAGACATCAAGCTGAAGACTCCAGAATCAGATAAATTCGTGACGCTTTCATTGATGATTCCCAAGAGCAAGGACAATTTAATCTTGTGGAGCTTTGTTAGGAGGAGCGGCTGGGTATTCACGAGGGACGGAAAGCCAAGAAGAAAGCCTACGATGATGATGGTCGGGGAAGGCTCGATAGTCAAGAATGACCCAGGAAAGCTCATTGATCTAGACGAGTATGGCAACTTTTCAGCTGATGTTGAACACAAAGTTCTAGTTAATGCGAGGTCATTTTTAATCCCCGTGAGGTGGGAGCATGAAACTTGAAGTTCTCTCGCCCTTGCACATAGGTTCTGGAGAAACGCTGACGCCAGCAGACTTTGTGATAATCGACGACGAGGTGATAGTCCTTGACTTGGATAAGCTGATATCCGCTCTACCCACAGAGGACATTGACGAAATTCTGGAGACTCTCAAGAGTGTTCCGTATCCCTGGGAGAAAATCTTGGCAAGGTATCACTTAAATGCGAGAAGCTTTGAGAAGTATTCACTGAAGCTGATTGGCAAAAAGAGAAAAGAGAGCATGCAAATCAAGGCATTCATAAAGAGCAACGGAAAGCCCTTCATACCCGGCTCTTCAATAAAAGGAGCAATGAAAACAGCCGTGATGTACAAGGTCGTTAAAGAAAATCGATGGCTACTCAATCAGGCAGTTAATTGGCTTGACAGCAACATTCACGGATTTAGAGATGCTCAAAAATTCATGAAGAAGGCTGATGATTGGCTTGAGGCAAAGATTTTTGGGAGTGAAAGGAAAAAAGGAAAAGAGCAATATGAGCCGAAGAGAGATCCGTTTAAAGCGGTGATTGTTAGAGACAGTGAATGCTTGAGCCTCAAGCACTTGAAAGTTTACGGAGTGGAAATAGTTGGAGAAAGTGGGGGGATACCAACGTACGTTGAGGGCATTGAAGACATTACAGTAACTTTTGACTTGAACATTCAGGAGGATGTTCTAAGACTCAATGTAGAAAAGTTCAACGGAAAGCTAAAAGAGGTAGTGGAGAAAAGCACTGGGAAGGGATTTACAGGGGAGGCTTTTATGGAGTTCATTCAAAACGCCCTAAGTGAGTTTTACACTGCGGTGATAAAGACCGAAATTAGAGAAATTCACAAGTATGGAAGGTACAAGGGGGAAGTGTTTAAGTTTTACCAAGAGTTGCAGGCAAAGATTGAAAATGGAGCTATTCCGATAAGGATTGGATGGGGGAGTGGCTGGTACTCAACAACAATTGGTGTTCTGCTAAAGACTCATCCAAGATTTGAGAACCCTAGAAAAAAGGATGATCTTAGAAGAAAGCTCGGCTTAGGAAGAAATCCAAAGACTGGAAAGGTTGTAAGTGATTTCCCGAAAACAAGGAGGGTGGCAAATGGAAAGCCAATGGGATGGTGTTTGGTTAAGTTTTAGCTTTTCTTTATTTTGTTATTATTCCCAGCACTAGTGCAACTAATGTGAAGGCTATGACAAACAGCAGTACTTGCTTTAGGTTGAAGTGCAAGTCATAGGGTCTGTCTTCCATGTCCTTGAGGCCTTTTCTAAATGGCTTGCCCACGAAATGAATGGCAAAAACAGCTGCAGTTGCCACGAGCACGAGCTTGAAGTCAATCCCGCCCTTGAGCAAAAGTTCCTCAATCAGTAGGAGAGGAACTACCATCAGGTCAAGGAGTATTCTGCTCATTCTCGCGTGAAAGTGCCAGTAGAACAAGATGAAAAGAACTATCAGCGTGCAGGCAGTTGCAGTTCTCAAATCTGCGGTAAGGTATGCGAGAGGGATTAGGGAGATTAAAACCAGCACTTTCTTTCTCAACATCTTCCAATGCTTAGTTCGGTTTGTATTTAAATCTTATGAGGCTGAAGCCAGTTAATCATAAATCAGCTCCATATCACTAAGTTCTCCTTAAACTTTAGACGTCAAGAAGAGACATGTGAATAAGCAACTCATTCACAGAAGTTTTCATACTGCCAAATTCTCCTTAAACGCAGTCGGAGACCTCATTAAAGACTTCGCTGAACAGTTCTTAAAGTTCCCATACTACTAAGTTCTCCTTAAACCGAGGGAAGAGGTCGTCAAGGCACTGAAGGAGTTTTATGGTGTTGAGTGTTTCCATACAACTATGTTCTCCTTAAACTGTCTTACGACACAAGCAGCGAGCTGGACTATTGTTCAATACTAGGTTTCCATACAACTATGTTCTCCTTAAACCTTTTAGAAGAAAAAGCAAAGAAACCACAACTACGCAGTGTAAGTTTCCATACAACTATGTTCTCCTTAAACTTGTGGGGGGATGAAAGAATGGAGGAGTTTAAAAGAGTTGTATTAACAGTTTCCATACAACTATGTTCTCCTTAAACAACCCATACAAGCTCCCCTGGGAGCTCGGAGCTGCCATTGCAAAAGCCTCCGGAGTTTCCATACAACTATGTTCTCCTTAAACCCAAGAACTCCTGAAAATAAGCAGCTACACCCCAATGTGTGCAGTTGATGGTTTCCATACAACTATGTTCTCCTTAAACATAGTGGTAGCAAAGATAGGATCAGAATCACTCGGAATTTGTTTCCATACAACTATGTTCTCCTTAAACAAGCAAGTGTCTATGGGTTCGAGGGCGCAGTTGCATATCTCAAAAACAGTTTCCATACAACTATGTTCTCCTTAAACCTGATTTGGGAAAGAGAAAATGCCACTCCACACTTCTACGTTTCCATACAACTATGTTCTCCTTAAACTCAACAATCATGCTAGACCACCAATTTAGTGATGAGTCTTTGGGTTTCCATACAACTATGTTCTCCTTAAACATGGTGTGTAGTAGAATTTCCCTTCTCCTTTGTAATTCTTGTGTTTCCATACAACTATGTTCTCCTTAAACCATACGCTCGCGAGCTTCTTCTGCCTAATCAAGTTATTTCAAAAACAATATTTAAAATTTTTGGATGGTGAAGAGTGTTAATTTTTCGGAGTTTTTTGAACTAAAAAAGTCAAAATTTCGTCAAAATTAAACGAACTTCAAAAAAGCGGTGCTTGATGGTTTAAATTGAGACAATTCAGGAGTGTCAGGACAGTGGCAGTGGAAAGCACTGCTGTAATTCGTTTTTGAACCACCTGAACATGAACCAAAAATAAACCCAATCTAACCATTTAGAAATCCAAAACGGGATAGACAAGTCGGGAGATCTAACAAAGGACTGAAACTCTCAAGCTTTGCGGCTATCTAAGGAATTTTAGAACTTTTTGGATTGTTGAGTCTTTAAATTCCTCGACTATTGAAAACAAGCATTTTTAAAGCTTGTTTTCAAAAATAGTACCCTTTTGTCACCAATTCAAAACTCTAATGCACAATTTGGGACATAAGTTCCACCGGAAATAAAAGCACTCGGATAAGTCTTAAAACTTGAAAATAAACCAAGAGATTTAAGGAAACGTAATTTTCGCCTCAGGATTTTTCCATAAGCCTTTCGCTGAATTCTCTCCAGAGGTCATCGAGGTCAAAGACATCAATGTCAATTTTCTGAATTTCAAGTCTATCCTGCCTCAAATATTGGGCTTGGATGTCCTCCTTAACGGCCAGAAGGGTTAAAGCGCCGGAAATTGCTGCCGTTCCACCAGTTATGTCAATAGTTATCTCTTCGGCACCAACTTCCTTCATGAGCCTCTCAAGCTTTGGCAGTAAATCGCTCCTAATCCTGTTCAAATCATTGGCATCATCAATCAGCCACTCCTCAATCTCAACCTCTTTACCAAAGCACTCCTTAAGCTTACCTGCTATTGTCTTTATCCTCTCGGCATAGTCCTCATTCATAACAATCTCCTTTGAAACTATTAAGATCAGCTTTTCAAGCCTTGGCATGTGCTTGCTTACCGCTATGAAGAGTGGGTTTATGTTAAGAAGCACTCTTCTTGAGCCCATAACACAGCAAGCCTTGTTGAGGATTAAATCCTCGCATGTTGCCTTTTTGATGTCTTCAACGCTCCAGTTAGGACGGCTTAAAGCCATTATCAGGACTTTTGCCTGCCTGAATCCTTTATCTTTTTTCTTTCTACTGGGTGACGCCCAGAGGAAGAGAGCAAAGAATGCTATCAGGTAGAAGGTTGTTCCCGCAATTAGGGGGTAGTTTTTCATCTCCATGCCGTCTGGGAGCCATGTTGTCAACGCCATTGCGAGGATTACAAAGAGGATTATCCCATAAATGGATGCACCAACATCACCGGTGAGTATTTTGACGATTGAATATCGGATGTAGTCAAGTTTCACCTCTTCCTTCCTTCTCCTTATGAACAGCAAAACCAAAGACGTCAAGAACAGGACTACTGAAGACATTAAAAATGCAACATCATCAACGGCTATAGGAATTGTGCCAATGGTCAAGAGCAGTATTGTCCAGTGTTGCCTGTTCATGATTTCAACTAAACAAGAGAAACATTAAAAGGATTTTGGGTATCAAAAGAGCTACTTGAAAGTTCATTCGTTTTTAACTTTGAGTTTCGTTATCCGTTCCTATTAGGTAAACTCCACCTCTCTACCTAGTGGCATAAAGATGTGGTGCTCCAGGATTAGTGTTTCTTTTGGGTGTTTTTCAATAGTAAGTGTGAAATTCAGTTCAAATAGTGCTCCCTTACTTGATAAAGCTTTATTAATGATTTCATGTAGTTCACTTTTAGAAAATTTTCTCACTTCATTTCTCCTAAATATTAGTTTACTAAGTATCTAACATGCTCTTCAGTATCTTGTGTTCTCTTATTTCCCCATAATACTCAATTAGCCTCACTTCTCTGGCTTTTACTGGGGTTAACTGAGCTTTTGAAATCACCACTGCAGTATTTGCCCAATCTCTGATAGCTTCACTAATTTCATTTTCTATGGCATAAAATGTCTTTTCAAAGTTTATTACTAGCTTGTCAGAGACTGTCAAGATAAGTTGGGCATCACCTCCAGAAAATTATAAACCGCAAAGAAGCTTTCCAACCAGCTTTGAACTGAAGTAAAAGAAGACTTGTATGGGAATCTGTTCCAAAATCTTCCAGTCCTCCTCTTCAGCACAGAAAAAACAGACTCAACAACACTCCGCTCGCCAAACCCCTCCTGCTTAAACTTCAATCCCAACCGCTGAAAAGCCCACGGATACCAAGGACCCTTATCAACCACGAACTCAGGCTTACTCTCACAGTACTTGAGAATCCCGCGCAGGAACAAGTAAGCGTCCAGACTACTCCTCCCCCGAGAGAGTTGAACAGCTAGGACTTCCCGAGTATCCACATCAACCGCAACCCAGACGAAAACTTGCAGTTCCTCAATCTTCAGTTTCGTTTCGTCAATTGCGATGAGCCTGCGCTTCTTTTTCTGTGGGGGCTGGATTACAGTCTTTAACCTGCGATAGTAAGTCCGCACTGCCTCATGACTCATCTTCTGGAATATTGTCATGAGGCCGCTTGTTTTTCTGAGGGAGATGCCGAGATGGTGCTGGGACTTTTAGCTTAATCTCCCTCTTGTTCCGCTTGAAAATCCTCCGGGCTTTAACTTCCTCAACCAATAACTCCCACACCACACTCATGATCAGAATTAACTACCAACCAATACTTCACTGTTATCTTGACAGTCTCGCTTGTCAACGGTAAATGAAAGAACTGGCCGTTTGTAATATGGATTTCGAAGATAGATATCAATCAAATCTCTAATCAATATCGAGGTTAATTGTCGCTTTAGCTCTTCTATGTTCTTGCTGTTGATTTCTGGTGAAGGAGTGAATGATACTACACTTGGAACTGTTAGCTTGTGGGAGTTTACAAGTCTCATGATACTTAATAACACTTGTTTTCTGTTTAAGCTTTTGTTGTTTAATAGCTCACTAGAGGGTAAAGGCTAGACGCAATACGTGAGGCCATTACTAAAAGTTTCTCTGTTCCGTTTATCTCTAACCTTAAACTTACCTTTGATTGTGTATTGTTAGTTTCTGATCCTTGTATTACTCCCCATGGAATGTCATAAAACCTTATTATGAGTTGAGAGTTTCTCTTTTCTGGTATGATTGGAAGTCCACTATTTGTTGACATGAACACTTCCGAAAGGAACTCTTCTGGCATGTCATCAAAAAGTTGCTGTTTTACATAGAGGATTACATTTTCATTGCTGTAACAGATTAATGGTTTAATTACTGCAAGAGGGTTTTCTGATGTGTTACTTTTAAAGACTATCCTAACACCCTCACGACCTTCTATTCTGTTTATGTGTAGATGTTCTGGATTAAGTCTATTGAGAAATTGGATAATTAAGTTTTTACACTTTGGAACTTTCATTTTAAACCCTGTTAACAGTTTATTTTGAACTATGTCATTTCTGAATTTTGTTAAGATGATTTCATCAAAGGGCTCTAATCTTCTCAGATAAAGTGCATAGTTCCCAAATTTGCAGAGTATTATGGCATCGGTACTATCTTTGAACTTGGGTTCTTCAAATATCCTCTTTCCTATGTCTTTTAGAATAGATTTAAATCTCTCTTTCTTCATATTTTTGTCATTAATCTTGGAAAAATCTTCTTTTTTGATAGAAGCTTTAATTAGATTCCTAATATCTCTGCTTGGTGTTATTACTAGACCAATAATTTCACCATTTTTGTCTTTTATTATGCTGTTGGATAATCCTTTAGCAGTTGTTAATGAATTTTTGATCTTTTCGAATTCACGGGTTTCTAGTTTGTCTGTTTTTGTTAGTAGATAGTTGAGGATTATTGTTAAGTTGATGATTCTGCTCACCTGCCGTATTATTTGTGGGGGATCTTTGAGAAGTTTATTGGCAAATTCTGGGAATTCTATGCTGGGCTTAATTTGATTGAAGAGATAAAATTCAAAGTACTCTCCCTCTTTCTTGATCAATCTTTCTCGAACTGAATCATCTAGTATGCTATCAACTTCTCTTTTTTTGAAGTTGAATATTTTGAGTAGGTAGGGATAAAGCTCGTGTTTTAACCATAGTGAAAGAATCTTAAATTTATTGACATTGATTGATGTTGCATAATCCTTATTCCTCATGGCACCTCTCCTCTGGGAGACTATTAAGGATACGTTTGGGTTAAAATAATTTGCTGGATGGTAGTTTAAAGAGAGATTTGTATTGGGCCTAGAAATAGTTTTGTACTAAAAATACCTGATTTGTAGTAGGGAATATCGCTATTAATGTGCTTTATTTTGTGTTATTTAATATTTAGGTAAAAAGTTAAGGTAAAACTTTTAAGGGATTAATCTTAAGGTATTTTGGTGATGGCTATGGGAAGAAGATTAGTAGATAGGGAACCAAAAAAGTACACTTTGACTATTACTAAGGATTCTTATGAGAGGCTTTTATTTACAAAGGAACTTCTTAAGAAGAAATTTAATGAATCTTATGCATACGCAGATATTATCAATGCGGCTCTTGTTCTTATGAATAAGGAGTTATTTGAACGTAATAATATGGAGGTACTTGGATATTTGTCACTTTTCAAAGAAGAAAGGTTGATAAAAACTAGACTGGAGAAATTAAGGCAGTTACAAATGTTATCTGAGGAAGGGGGAGCTAAAAAAGAAAGTGATGAATTTGAAGAATTGCTCAAGAGAGTAATTAATGTGCCAGGTGTTACAGCTATTGTTAAGAGTGGGCAGTCTAAATCTGAAAAAGATGAAGGATCATCCGATGACTAGGATTTTTGTGGATAAAAAGTAATGTTTAAATGCTTTATTTGGGAATTGGGAAATAGTAAGAGAGGTTTGAATTTGAATGATGTAAGTTGGTGGTGATGACTGAAAATTACCGATGAGTGAAAAAGCCTTGAGAGGGCTTTATTTCCGAAATGGAGCTCTCTCCTGGGTGTCCGATGATGAGTGTCGAAGAGGTTCACTTTTTTGCATACATTTTGCAGTAGCTACCACATTAAAGTATGCTTTTATTTTAGATTTTGGCTACTTAAAGCCCAAATGTATGGAGTTAATTCTGCATCATCGGTTATTATGTATGAGAAACGATAGGTTTATTAATAGCTTTTGCATACTTTTAACCAGGAGGTGTATGCCATAGGTGGTTCCCATGAGGAGAAAAGTATTCTCCCGTCGGGACGAATATGAGAACAAGTTCACAGACAGGGACTTTGTAATAATCAGACTCAGCGACTTCGATGAATACAAAGAAGAGCTCGTCAAACAGAGGAACAACGGCCAGCTGACAGTTGGGAAGTTTCAGAACAAATCCTCCGCAGTTAACATTTTCGTGGAGTATCTACTTAAAACAAAAGGCATAGAGCCGGGGATTGACGAAATAAAAATTACTGCCCGTGATGTGTACAACGCCTTTAATACATACATCAGGGAACGCCGGCCAGCATATCACACTCTCAGTGTGCACCTTTACTACACACGCAAAGCTCTTGAACACATCCTACTCAAGAAATACAACCTCCTCCTGTCAAAAACTATTGGGCTGGAGGTCTTTGATGTAGACTTCTATGTTAGACAGCTATCCCGGTCGGTTCTCCGGCCGAAGGCCACCCAGCTGAAGACCTTTAAGGAGAAAGAAGAAAGCAAAGTAGTCAGTGACGAGCGGGTGAAGGATGCCTTAAAGTGGCTCGCAATACTCAGAAAAGAAAGAGGCACAATAGCAGTTGAGAAGCTCCGGCTGGCAACTTTGATAGCACTGCTTACCGGAGCGAGGAGCACGGAGATAAACGATTTGCAGTTCGAGTTGCAAGCTGGTGGAGAGCGACTGAAGCAGATCGACCTGCAGAGAGGTATCATCTACTTCCACAGAAAGAAGCTGAAGGCTGACGACGGCAGGAACTTTACTCCTGTGTTCATACACCCAACCCTCATTGAAGAGCTTAAGGCTTTTAAAAAGAAGTACGTGTTTGATCCAACTCAGCCGATTTTCGGCTACTACTCATTGGATAAGCAGTTCCAGCACTTCTACACACCTGCAAAGGCGTTCAAAAACCGGGCACAACTAGATAATCTTTATAGGAGGCACGAATGGCTTAGAAAATACGACCCTCAAAGGCCGATTATCACAGTAAAGATGTTCAGGAAATACTTTGACAGTTACATCCAAATCCGGGCTTTCGAACTTGCGGACGAAGGGACCGTTAAGACTCTGTTTGGTGAGGGACTAAGCGCCATTGACAAGATGCGAAGGTACAAGAACTATTTGCTTGGGCGAGCGGAAGGTGTTGACTTCCTACACTACATCTCAATAACTGAAGACAAAAGATACTCCTCAAAGCTCAAAAAACTGAACAAAATGCTCATAGACGGCCTCATTGACCGACTGATGCCGGAGCTGTTGTATGTACTCAGTGAGGAAACAAGAGCGAAGCTTCTTGGTGAGAAGACTACCAATAGGATCAGAGCAGCGAAAGAGTCCTCCATGATCCTCTGATTTTCTCTTTAAAATTTTGAAGCTTGTGCTAGTCTTCGATTGCGGGCATTAGGTCTTGTCTGGACTTTCAACTACGATAGTTATAGTTTTTGTCCCAACATTGGTAGTTTCTCTGCGGCATACCTATAAATTGGATCTGAGAATCGATAAACTCCGATCTCATCCTTAATTACAACGAATAACTCTTTAGTCAGGGCATCCAAGAGCCTGCTGAGAGTGTCTTTTGAAATTCCTGTCTTTTCTAAATCTCCCCATGTAGCACCATAAGCTAATCTCTTAACGACCTCTCGGGCTTTGGGACTTCTCCCTTCTAAGAAGTGCTCCAGCTCTCTTAACGCCTCATTCACAGCCTTCTCAAATACCCTTTGTAAAGCCTCTGCGTGACTTGCTCCAAGACAACGCCTGAGTCCGTAGAGGTTCAACCAGCCGGGCAACGTTCCGAGCCTCCAAATTGCCTCTTGAATTTCCCTCTGAGTGACATCAATACCACACTGCTCAAAGCCTTTCCTTAGGAATTCTGCCGCTACCCACTCGGGCCAGGGCGGGAGAAGTATCTCAATTGGTGGCCTCCCATAGAGGCTGTCCTTGTGAGTGGCTTCGAACAGCTTTTTAACAACACCAGCATAGGAACCTGTAAAGATTACCAGTAGGGAATCGTTTTCATTAAATGCCGTGGCTAGGGCTTTTAAGAAGTTGTCCACACCCTGTTTCACGTTTTGAACCTCATCAAGAATTAGTATTGTGTCCTTTAGGGCAAAAAGAGCATCTTCCAAAGCGTTTTTAGCAGCTACATTTTCTCTAAGTTTTACACTAGCTCCAACGTCTCCGGCAGAAAAAGAAACCTCCGCAATGTATTTTGACAAGGTCTCAAGAATGGATTTTGGCAATCTGCCGAGTATCTTCTCCGTGGCTTGCCGAGAAGTCTCAGTATTCCTTAAGTCAACAAAAATTACCTTATACTTCATTTCCTTTGCAAAGGCGTTAGCACCAGCCCATGCTAGACTGGTCTTTCCAGCCATCCTCGGTCCAAGAATTGCCACCCAGCTTTTGGCATGAAGAGCAGTTATTAACTTGCTTAACTCCTCAGAACGTCCAAATAAGCTTTCTTTATCTTTTCTCGGCCTCTGATCAAAAAATGAAACACCTCTCTTGGGCTTTCTCCTCCTCATTGTGGGTACCCCCCGAACTAGTTCGGGGGGTATCCTTTATAACATTTGTGCAGTCCAGTGCTGACCTCCTCCCCGCCCTGAAGGGCAAGACTTTCAAAAGAAAAAAGTTCCCATATATCTTCCTGAATTTTGTCCTCCTAAAGAATATCATGCAACCACCTCGGTTTAATTTCAATTTTTTCTCCGATTAACTTGGTTGTCTTCATCAAAGAAGAATAGTAGGCCGAGTATTATGAAGAAGATTCCTGTTCCAATGGCGTCTTTGTCCCAGTCTAGGGCCCCCATGGCTATTAACAATAGTCCAATGAATACAAAGGGCTCGTTTATTATTTCCCTTATAATTTTGCAGGCATCACTCATTTTAGTCCCCTTACTCCGTTTTCTAGTATTGATTTAAATTTTGTCGTATTATATCTACTCAAGGCCAAATTTATAACCACTATAGAACACGTTTTCCATTTCTCCTTGAGTTTTTCGTATTCGCTTTCTTCTGCTCTTACCAATGCTTCCTGCCAATCTTCTGCTAATTTTACATATCTCCTTGGCCTGTTTGCAGGGACCTTTTCTTCTCTTATCGTTATTAGTCCCGCTTCTTCAAGACTCCACTTGCAAAGAACAAGCCCTGGGTTCTCTTGCATTGCCTCAGCAAGTGCAATGTTGCACTGTTTAATACCGCAATGAGTTTGAAAAATGTAATTTCAGTCCCATAATTAACTTTAAGGTCAGTACCTTAGGTATGGGTGGGGAAAATACAAATAGTTTTTGATTTTGTAGTTAGCAGGGCTCTGCTTTTCCCTCTTTCTTCCAAAAAGCACTTAAAGCCCAGAGCAAATATTCTTAGCTTGAGGAGTATGAAGCAGGTAAATTTCTATCAAATAACATCTTCTAATGTAGTTACAGCCGACATACCTCCAAGGATAAATCGTAATAGTCTGCTTGACTTCAGGCGGTGGATACCTCCAATTATTGTCAATGATTTAATCAATGTTTACCTCAGGAATCCCTACTATAAGCGGCCGATTTTAGTCTTTGGCCTAGATGGAGTTTATGTCCACTTTGACAAGACTTTTTATGTTGTGAAGAGGGAAATTGAGAGACTTCTGGACAAGTGGGCTAATTTGGCTCAGGCTCTTTCCATAACTGAGGTTGCCCCACTGACCTCCTCCCCGCCCTGAGGGGCGAGGGTTCCTCTCGGGAGTCATAACCCCAGCCCTTCAAGGCAGTTCACAGGTTTACGGGCCTCACACCTCCTACTCCTGTCGCCAGTTTCGGAGTCGGCCCGAGGGCCCAGCCTTAGGCCCGTTACCCCTCACCAGCCCGAGCTGGCTTGGGGTTATCGCTTGAGGGTCCTTTGGAGAGTTTCGACCGCCAAACGGCGGAATTGTGAGAGACCCCCTTCGGGGGTCAACCCTGGCAAAAGCCAGGGTATACGTGAAAGCCCTCTTTGGAGGGCTGTCTTATGAGGCTCCTCTGGGGCTTTATTAGTGTGGGGGATATAAAAGGCTTTTGGCTTTTAAAAGCTGTTGGGAGAATTACTGCATCCCCGCCCTAAAGGGCGAGGCTTTCGGGTGGTAATGTCTTTTCAAGTTCTTCTTTGGTTGAGATTAAGCGTATTTTCTCAGCTTTACATGGCTCTTTATAGTCGGGGTCAAGTGCGATTAAATAATCACACCTATAAAAAATAGCTGTAGCTAAAATCAAAGCATCATTTGGAAGCAGTCCATATTTGTCTATGAGTCTCTTTGCAATAGAAAATACAAACTCATTTGTTTCAAGAAATCTAAACATACTTAACAACTCGTAAACTGGAGTTTTATCTACAGACCGAACTATCACTGGGTTCTTCTTGAGTGTTAAGTAGCTTTTCCCGGTTGTTAGCTTTAAATAAATGAAAATGACTTCTGAAGCTACAACATCATTTATGTAAACATCAACATCAGAATCGATTAAAAGCTCCAAGATTTTCCTTGCAGTCGGATTACCCTTGAGGTGCTCTATAATGAGCGTAGAATCAATCATAAAGCTCGTCATAAATTTCCACCCTAAGTTCTTTCGCTGTTTTTTCTGTTTTCAGAATTCCAAAAGTCTTCTTGAGAACTTCCCTCCTCTTCTTGAGGAGCTTGATGTATCTCTTGACATCCTCCTCCAGCTCTCGAGGGATCTCAACCTTAATAACTTCCATACTCTCACCATATAAAAATAAAACCCCAAGGCATATAACACTTACGTTAGCTTCTTACATTTTTCTTTTGAAAGCCTCACCCTTTAGGATGGGGAGGAGGTCAGTATAATCAACCTGCTAGAGGTATGAAAACTCATGCAATGATTCGGAAAATAGATTTTTGTTCGAGGCGTGACTTTTCTTAGCAGAGCAAAGGACATCGATGACATCTCCGCTAGCGAGGCTTTTGAGGAAAACAGAAAAACTGGAGATTCTTCACAATTAGTTTGCACTCAATATCAATTAGATGGTATAAAACGATAGGTTTTTATCCTATTGCAATGAACTACACTAAGGTGAGAGTCGTGGAGGAAAAACTTGTGGAAAGCATCGTAAGGAGGACAATTGATACAGCCGAGGCGAGGCTTAGAAAGTACGTTTTTACCCCAACTGGGGAAAAACGACCTGAAAGGAAACCTCTCGCAAAGCTTAAAGAGGAAGTTGAATCATTCCTCAGAGCACGGGAGAACAAACTCCTCGTCCTTTATGGTCTCCGTGGTGTCGGAAAAACCACCATGCTCGCTCAGATATACTTCAAACTTCTTCCTCAAATCCCAAGAGAAAGACTTGTTTACGTTTCCCTCGACAAGCTTCGTCCACTGGGAATAAGCCTAAATGACTTTGTTCAAGCATACGAACGTCTCCTCGGTGAAAGAATTGAAGAGTTCAGCCAGCCTACCTTCCTATTCATTGACGAAGCCCACTATGATGAGAACTTTGGCATCACTGTAAAAGACCTTCACGACTCCGCAAGCAATCTCATGATTGTAGTCACTGGATCCTCTTCACTCCCTCTTAAGCTCGATCCTGACTTGATGAGAAGAGCCAAGAAGCTTAGAGTACCGCCTCTTACCTTCACCGAGTACCTGCTCCTCAAGCGTGGCCTTCAAATCCCCGAGGAACTTAGTGCAGCTCTAAAGCATGCATTCCTCAATTGTGATTTCTCCGGAGTCGAAGAGAAGCTTGAGGGGATATTACTGAAGTTTACTGAAAAGGATGTTGAGGATTACCTCATCCAAGGCTCGCTACCCATTTATCTCACTTCTACGAGTCCACTTGAAGATGCTTATGAAATACTGAGAAAGATTGTCGAAGTTGATTTAGTGCGCGAGGGACTTTCTGAGACTACACGGGAAAAGGCTCTTGGCTTATTACTCCTTCTTGCTTCCGGTGAGAGCTTAGCATATGATGACTTGAGCTCAACCCTGGGACTTGCTAAGGGAACGGTAGAAAAGCTGATTGAGAAGCTCGAGGATCTTGAGGTTATCTTCCCAGTAAGGGCTTATGGTTCTTTAGGCAAAGTTGCTCGGAAGACTCCAAAGTACAAGTTTTTAGCACCAATGCTTAGGAGTGCAGTGCTCTACGAGTTTGGACTGTTTGAAAGGGATTCAAAAACGCTTGGCATGCTTCTTGAGGATGCTGTAGCACTTTATCTCCACTTGCTCGCTAAGGAGAAGAAGTTGGGGCTTCACTATGATGCCCAAAAGGGAGGTGCAGACTTTATCCTGAAAGGGCACTCCATAGGGATTGTAATTGAGGTTGGTTGGGGAAAGAAGGGTCTCCGCCAGGTTATCAAGACTATGAAGAAGACGGGGTTAACCTGCGGTGTGGTGGTCTACAATGGTCCTTTGAAAAAGAAAGGCGATGTATGGTTTGTACCAAGGGAGCTCTTTTTACTGATGCTGTGAAAATTATCTCACAGAGCTTTAAACATTTGAAAGTGATGGCCTGTCACTAGTGATGGGGTGTTCACTTTGTTCAGCACAATACCCATAAGAAACGAGAGAGATTTGCCTGGAAATAAAGAAAGCAATTCCTGAATTCCAATACAGGGAAAGCTACTATCTTTGAATGGAACTAGAAGTGATAAAATGCTGTCCTCCCAAGATTATTTCAAGGGAGTGCACACCCGTAGACAATGATGTCTAAATATGGCAGGACACCCCATGTAACATGGGGTGACCTCGCAATGTTGTTCAGTCGCATAAAGAAGTCAAAAGGTGATATGTTCGATAGGGGGTACGAGTTCAACAAAATCATCTCAGCCATAGACGATGGGGTGCCGCTCATGGTAGTTACATTTTTCTCTTGAAAGCCTCGCCCTTCAGGGCGGGGAGGAGGTCAGTGTTGCTCAGAAGTTACAACAAAAATAGGTGCAGGAGGAAACGGTACTCACCACAAGCTTTATCGTACTAACTTCAAAGTTTATCATGGTGGTTGTGATGAAGCTTTTGGGTTATAAGTGGATGGAT
>NZ_SNUI01000008.1:0-96843 GCF_012027375.1 Thermococcus sp. LS2
GGTTAAGGCACAAGAGCTGCAGGAATACTTAGCAGAGACTCCATGACACTCTTTTTCGTTGTTTTTCTGTTTCAAAATACAGTGAAATAGCTTCAGCAATATTCCTGAGCGCTCCTTCAATTGTTTCTCCTTGGCTCATGCAGCATGGAGCCCATTCTTGAGAACATTTATCTTACTTTCCAAATTGAAGTGGTTCAGCAGTGCTGGTTGAAGGGGACATTTACGAAAGGCACGGGAGGATTAAAGGGCTTTCGGTAAATCTTGGTGTGACAATACTCTACTCTGGATTGGGCGGAGAAAATACAGTCAAGGCAGTAGCTTGAGTGATAAAACATAATAAGGTACAAAGAGATTCACAAGATCCGTTGTGGAGGGTTTGCTCTTCGAGAAGCTCGGCATGGAAGGAGATTACGCCGAGAAGAGAAGTTCTGAAATTTTTTCTGAAGGTAGAATGGTGCCGGGGCGGGGCTTCGAACCCCGGATCTCCCGGTTTCTCAGGCTCCCCCGAAGGGGAGTCGCCCTATGAGCCGGGCGCTTTGACCAGGCTAAGCTACCCCGGCACGCCCGCATATACCTCCTTATGATGCATTTTTAAATCTTTCGTTAGCAGGAGAGGGGGAGAAGAATCTCCCCCGTCTCCTATCTTACCCACTCTCCCTCTCTTTTTTATTACTGGGGAAACTACGTTTCCCATGCCTTTCCTTTCCTCTCAACTATTGAGGAACCCCACTCTCTTGCCTATATTATAAGTGAGGAATGTGTTGGTTCTCGGATGATGTTCCTAAATGGTCTCAAGTATCAGCTTGAGCAATCTTTTGTCGTTAACTGCTATGATGTTCAGCTTTTCGGAGGCGCTTAAGTCAAATTTCAGCTCCTTCCCAGTGTCATCGGTTATTATTGCTCCAGCTTCTTTAGCTATTAAAGCACTCGCCGCTATGTCTGTTGGTCTTACGTAGTTCCTAATGTCTAAAACTCCATCGAGAGAGCCTTTTGCCAAGTATGCAAGCTCTATCGCAATAGCTCCAAGCACTCTAATGCGCTTAACCTTATTTATCAGCTCTACGCCTCTTCCCCTCGTGTAAAAGCTTATCGCTATTGCTTTCTCGTTGAGTTCTCTGACATGAATTAATCTGCCATTGAGATAAGCTCCTTCCCCAGAAATTCCCTCATAAACGCTCTTTGTCATAAATTCATAGAGCATTGCGTACTCTGGCTTGCTACCTTTAAACACAGCAAAACTGAAGCCGAAAATTGGAATACCGTGGATGAAGTTGAACGAACCATCAACGGGGTCAACTACAATTGTGTAATCACTTCCAACATCAATATTTCCAATTTCTTCGCTAACAATATTCACACCAAGAGGTTTTAGTGCGTTAAGAACAATATCCTCGGCAATCTTGTCAACGAGTTTTGTCTTATCTCCGCTAGGACTAACTCCAATAACTTTCCCACCTTCGGGCTTCCCAAAAAGAGGAAGTATCTCCTTCTCAACTTCCTTTGCAATATTTAAGGCAATTTCATTCCATTCATACATTTTCAAACCCCCATGAGCATTCTTAATAGATTTCTCGTTCCCGGAGCAAATCCGAGAATAAAAATCACTGTTTTGATGAAATCCATAAGCTCTTTATCACTTTCGGTTTCTTGCAATTCTCTCATGAGATAGAGCGCCACCATTAGGGTTACAAACTTTAAGAGATACATAACTGCTGCTGTTCCAGTTAGATTTATCAAAAATCTTGGAAGGACATGTTGTTCCCAATAGCCCATGAACTGGATGCCAACAAAAGTAGTTGTTGCATCATAAAAGTGGGCATAGAAGAGGTAGCTGTTTTCTCTAACGAGCTCAATTTTTTTAGTCATTAAATAGATAATGCCTTCCGCTATTATCACAGCTGGGATGAAGTACTTTAGCACAATCCAAGTGAAGTGAACTTTATCCAAATGTGTCAGCAACATAACGAAATCAAAGCCTACCAGTGCCCAGCCAAAGTAGAGAAACACCTTTCTCCAGTCTTCAAAGAGCTTATGTGCAATAAGTAGTGCGGTGAAGGTTATTGCAAAAGTAAGCACATATATTCCAGGAGTCACTGTTAAATACGTCCTTGGATAGATAGTTGCATCAGTTAATGCCCTCGTAAATGCTCCAAATATCATGTAAGGGATTAACGCTCTAAAAAATGCATTGTCGTATTTTATTCCCAGCCGTTTTAGGATTTTGTAAACTCCTAAGGCCGCTATTCCCAAAATGATTGCGTAGGTTAGTGTGTTAACGACATTATAGCCAGTGTTGTATTTTATCGGATTCACGAAGTACTCTTGGAATATCTCACTTAATCCCATTTAATCACCACTAAGAGTTTGCCCTTTCTAATTAAAGCTTTTCTTTCCAATTAATTTTTAAGCTTCGAGAGAGAAATATAAGCAAAGGTGATGGTCATGCACTTAATGGAATTACCTCGCGAGGTTCTTCTTGGAGAAAATTTGAAAGATAAGGTCGGAGAAGTTGCTAAAAGGCTAAAATTAGGCGAAAGAGTCTTGATTCTTTATGGGCCTAAAACTAAAGAGATTGCTGGAAGGGAGGTTAAGCATCACTTAAAAGAAAGCTTTGATGTTCACAGTTTAACAATTAAAAAAGCTTCAATGAAAGAAGTTGAGAAAACATTTGAGAAGATAAAAAATGAGAATATTCAATGGGTTGTTGCTGTCGGCGGTGGGAGCATAATTGATGTTGCCAAACTTGCCTCATTCAAGAGTGATATTCCTTTCATCAGCTTCCCTACAACTGCTTCTCATGATGGTATAGCAAGCGCAAATGCTTCAATTAAAGACCTTAATGCTAAGACTTCGATAAAGGCAAAGCCGCCAATAGCTGTTATCGCCGATGTAAAAGTCATCAAAACTGCCCCATACCGCTACTTAGCCGCTGGAGTTGGGGACATGATTTCTAACTTAACAGCAGTAAAAGACTGGCAGTTAGCACATAAGCTCAAGGGAGAATATTACAGCGAGTATGCGGCTTCTCTTTCTTTAATGAGTGCCAAAATGGTGATAAAGAACGCTGACATTATAAGACTGGGTAATGAAGAAAGCGTTAGAAAAGTGATAAAAGGCTTAATTTCAAGTGGTGTTGCTATGAGCATAGCTGGTTCTTCGAGACCAGCAAGTGGAGCTGAGCATCTTTTCAGCCATGCCCTGGATTTAATTGCTCCTAAACCAGCCCTACACGGTGAGCAATGCGGTGTTGGAACGATAATAATGGCCTATCTTCATGGACTAAAGTGGCAGAAAATTAGAGAAACCTTAAAGAAGGTCAACGCTCCAACAAATGCATATGAACTAGGTATTGATCCGGAGTATATTATTGAAGCTCTAACCATTGCGCATACAATCAGACCTGAGAGATACACCATCTTGGGAAAGGATGGTTTAACGCGAGAAGCAGCTGAAAAAGCTGCTAAAATCACTGGAGTTATTTGACTATCACCATTCACGTAGGAGGTGTCAGAATGGTAATCACATTAGTTGGTGAAAAGTTAGCTAAACCTGGTGTTGAATTCATTTATTACGGCCCAGCTGACCCATGCAAAACCTGCAGATTAGCTAGGGTCTGCGTTGGGAACCTAGAGCCGGGAAGGAGGTATAAAGTGGTACGAGTAAGGAACATAGAGCACTCCTGTCCCCTCCATGAAGGAAAAGTCAGAGTCGTTGAGGTCGTTGAACCTTCTATAGAGGTGGCAATAGAGCCTAGGCTTGCAATAGTTGGTTCAAAGATAAAGCTGAGCTTCGTTGAATGCGATGATCCAGAAAAGAGGGACATAATTAGGCCAGAGGGGCTTTTTGAAGGGGACACTGTTAAAATCCTTGAAATTGTCGGTGAAATCGAGTGCAACGGTAAAAAATACAAAGTAGTCAAAGTTATGAGGGAGAAGGAGTAGTTCCCTTTTCTATTTCTCTTTTTCTACAAAAACCATGAACTCTTCTCCAAACGCTTTTATCTTGTAACCTCTCACTTCTCCATCAAGGAGACGCTTGATGTTTCTGAATAAAAATTCCCTCTTTCTAAGCAGCTCTTGGGCTTCTTCCACATTTATTGCTTTGAATCTCAGCTTTCCTCCCGCTCTTGTTTGGGCAACCTTTGGCACATCAACTCTTGCAACTACCCCAATTTTTGCATAACCTCCCGTTGTCTGCCTATCAGCTAGCATGATTATTGGCTTCCCGTTGGCTGGAACCTGAATAGCTCCCAAAGGAATTGCATCGGTGATTATGTCTGCCCCTTTTTCGGAGTGCTCTATCTCTGGACCTTCCAGACGATAGCCCATTCTGTCTGAATTTGGCGTGACTTCATAAGTTGAGCTTAGAAAAGTTTCAATGCCTTTTTCTGTGAAATGCTCGAGCTGAGGGCCTAGAATCACTCTAATTTCACTTTCGTTTGAGTAGCGTGGGATTAATGGTTCTGGCAGAACTCTTCCTTCTTTCCCTGTCAGAATTGCATATCCAAGCTTGAGCTTATCTCCCTGCTTCAAAGCTCTCCCAAGCTTTGCCCTTAAATATGTTGAACAGCTTCCAAGGATTTTATCACATAAAATTCCACCAGCGAATGCTATATATCCATAAACACCGCTCTTTAGAGTTCCTATCTCAAGAACATCTCCCCGCTTAGCCCAATGGCTCTGCCAAGGCTCAATAGGAACACCATTGAGCTTGACTTCAACATTTCCAGCAACTGCAAAAACTGCTGAGGAGTGAAATTTTATCGTGGGACCTTTTAAGACAAATTCGATTAAAGGGGCATTGTCATGATTCCCAACGAGGTAGTTAGCTAAGCGCGCACTCATTTCGTCCATGACTCCGCTAACGGGGATTCCAAACTTCTGGTAGCTGTGTCTTCCAAGGTCTTGGATTGTAGTGAGGGATGGAACATTAATGAGCTCAATCATTTCTGCTCGCCCCACTCTCTCTTATAAATTTCCCAAAACTCTTCCTCACTTATCGGTACGAACTTGACGTAATCACCCGGCTGTAACAGAGTTGGTGGATCTTTCTCTGGAGTGAAAAGTCTTAGCGGTGTTCTCCCAATCAGTCTCCATCCGCCGGGGCTTTCTATGGGATAAATACCTGTCTGCTTTCCAGCTATGCCAACACTCCCTGCTGGCACTTTCAAGCGTGGCTTTTCTAAACGAGGAGTTGCAATCCTTTCATCCATTCCTCCAAGATAAGCAAATCCCGGCGTAAATCCAAGCATGTAAACTCTATAGAGGGGCTTTGAGTGAATTTCGATGACATCATCAATAGTCAAACCGTTATGCTGAGCTACAAACTCAATGTCTGGTCCAAATTCTCCACCATAGACCGTCGGAATTTCTACAATCCTTGGCTTTTCTTCTTTTGGTTCCGCTGAGAGGAAAGGCTTAATGGCATCGAGGGCTTCTTGATAGCTGAGCTTGAGTGGGTCATAATACACATAGATGCTTGTATAGGTGGGAACAACTTCAATAAGCCAGTCTGGAGAGGCTTTTTCTATGGCATTGGCAACTGCATGGACTTTTTTGTTAATTCCCTCGTCTATTCTATCCCCAAAAATAATAACTAAAGCAGAGTCTCCAGCTGGTTTGAACTGAGGGAACATGGAATCACCTTATAACTTCCTTCATTGGCACAATCTTGATTCCTTCTTCCTCTAAGCGCTTTCTAATGTATGCTGTAATCTCAAGAGCTTTTGGATTGTCACCGTGGACGCAAATTGTATCAGCTTTAAGCTCAATCCACTCACCGTTGATTGCTTTAACGCCACCATCCTTGACCATTGAAATTACTCTTTCCGCTATAAGCTCCTTATCGTGAATTACTGCACCTTCTTTGCTCCTTGGAACTAGGGTTCCATCTGGGTTGTAAGCCCTATCAGCAAAAACTTCGTGAGCAACTTTAAGCCCCATCTCCTCGGCAATCTCTAAGGGTTTTGAGAGTGATAATCCTACAAAAATCAGCTTTTTATCAAAATCTGCTATCCCCTCAAGAACTCCCCTTGCAAGCTCTTCATCTGTGACTAAAGCATTATAGAGAGCTCCATGGGGTTTAACATGCTGTAGCGTTAAGCCTTCTGCTTTAACAAACGCATATAAAGCTCCAATTTGGTAAAGAATATAATTCCTCGCTTCTTCTCTCGTTATCTTCATGTATCTCCTACCAAAGCCCATAAGGTCTGGGTAGCCTGGGTGAGCACCTACTTCAACGCCGTTTTCTTTTGCAAGCTTTACAGTTTTTCTCATTACTAATGGGTCTCCAGCGTGCCAGCCGCATGCAACGTTGGCTGATGTAATGTATTTCATAACTTCCTCGTCCATGCCGAGTTTGTATCTTCCAAAGCTTTCACCAAGATCAGAATTGAGGTCAACTTTCATGAGCATCACCAAAAGAAGCTACCATTTACAAACTTAAAAGTTTTTTCAAGGTCGAGCATCATGTCTTATTTGTTTCTGAATATGCTCCTATTGTATTTACATTGTACAATGAAATTCGGGGAAATATTCATCATTTATTTCACTATTTTAGAAACATTTCTCATCGAAGTTGTCAAAAATTACCTAACATAGAAACTAACTTGACGAAAAGTATATATTTGCCAAGGCAATATATTTACAAATGATAACCAACAGGAGGCCTTGAAATGCCAGCGTCTATCGTCTTTTTGTGGTTTGGAGTACCTGTGATATACGTTTTGTTAGCTTTGGCATATTTCTTCCTTAGCAAAGACGAGGAGGGAGCATGATGGACATAATAGTAGCTTCCTTTGTGGTCTATCTGGTGGCAATGATAGCTATTGGAGTACTAACATATAGGATAGGCAGCGAATCGATAGAGGGATACTTCCTTGGAAAGAGGCGCTTTGGACCATTTACAATAGCCCTTACCCACCAAGCAACAGCAATGAGTGGTTATATGTTCCAAGGAATGCCCGGTAAAGGATACTCTTTAGGATTCGGAAGTGTCTGGGTGCCAATGACAAGTGCTGGTGGGCCTTTAGTGAACTTCACAATACTCGGAAAGAGGCTTAGGAGATTTACAGAGAAAGTAGGAGCAATAACAATTCCAGACTTCCTCGAGGCAAGGTATTATGACCAGAGCCATTATGTTAGAATAATTTCAGTGGCTATAATATTTATATTCCTAACAGCTTATACAGCGGCTCAAACCGTTGCAATGGGTAGAACTCTTGAGTTCCTAACTGGAATCCCATACAAATGGGGAGCTATAATCGGAGCGCTTACTGTTCTCATATATGTTCTTCTTGGTGGATTCGCTGCAGCGGTTTACACCGACGTTGTGCAGGCAGTCCTGATGTTTATTGGTGCCGTTGTTGTTCCAGGACTTGCAATAGCAAAAATCGGTGGATTTACAGCGATGTACGATAAGCTGAATGCAATTGATCCTAAGCTTACCAATGTTTGGGTTGCTCCAATAACACTTCTCGGCTTCCTCGCAATAGGCTACCTTGGCTACCTTGGTCAGCCTCAGCTTCATGTAAGATTCATGGCAATTAAAGATTCAAAGATGCTCAAGTACTCGCTTCTTGCAGCAGTTGTCTGGGCTGTAATAGCTCTCTATGGGGTAACACTTGGTGGTATTGCTGCAAGGGTTCTCCTCCCAGATGTAAAGCCTGAGCTTTCACTAATGGCTTTGACGAAGGAAATGCTTCCGCCTGTTTTTGCTGGAATCTTGATAGCAGCCATGGCCGCGGCAATAATGTCGAGTGCAAACTCATATCTCCTAGTTGTAGCTTCTGCATTAGCGAGAGACATCTACAACAAGATGATAAACCCAGATGCTGATCAAGACAAGCTTGTCTGGATAAGCAGAATCTCGGTTCTTGTAGTGAGCTTGCTATCAATCTACTTAGCACTTGGAGCGACTGAGACAGTGTTCAAGCTAGTTCTATATGCATGGGCCGGCTTAGCGTGTTCATTTGGCCCAGTTGTCATCTTGGGACTTTATTGGAAGAGGGCCACAAAGGAAGGGGCAATTGCAGGTATGATTGTGGGTGCCCTTACAGTCATTGCATGGAAGCAAGCGGGTTTAAGCTGGCGTCCATGGTACGAAATGATACCTGGCTTCGTGTTCTCAATGATTGCAATAATAGTAGTCAGCTTGCTCACTAAAGAGCCACCAAAGGAAATACAAGAAATTGTAGAGTATGCGGCGGGTAAAAAGGTTGTAATAAAAGGAGGAGCGGCCACTCCAGAGCTCAAGACCTTGGCAGGAATCGTTGACGAGCTCTTCTGATTTCCGTTTCCATTTACTTTTCTACTTTTTCTCGTGTTCTTCATACGGCAGAACTTCTATCTCCTCTCCAGTTATACTGTCCATTAAAAAGTACCTATCTCCCTCTTTTTTTGCCCAGAAAAGCTTGTATGTAAAGGCTTTCTGAGTTAGCTGATAGGTGAATTTCAAGTATGCATACTTTCTGAACAATAATGCCTCAGCTCGATCCTTTGCAATTTCTTCACTTTTTTCATCGCTTATTTGAGGCTCGAGAATTTTGGCTTTATTATCGATGACACTGATTTCTTCAATTTCAGGAAATATATCTGCGAGATAACCTCTCTGGTTTATTCCATCCACTAAAACGATAATGCTTCCCTTTATATCGCCAAATACTCGTCTTTTTACAACATATGAGAAAACGTATATCCAGACGGGATAGTACACTTCCTTTACTTTTTCTTGATTCTCAGGAATGTAAAGGGGTTTTATTCTTGTAATTTTCATAAACCCGCACCTCATTAAAAGTTTATGACAGATAAAGCTTTAACCCTAACGTTGAACTCATAACCATGTTTGTCATTGATGCTGCAATATTCATTCAGGGAATTGATGTTGAAGGTTATACCACACCAAAAGTAGTGGAAGAAGTGAAAGATCCCGAGTCGAAGCTCTTTTTGGAGAGCTTAATCAGCGCTGGCAAGGTAAGAGTTTTAATGCCCTCAAAAGAAAGCATTGAGATTATTAGGAAGAAAGCCCTCGAGACGGGAGAATTGGATGAGCTGAGTGAAACAGATATTCAAGTTTTGGCTTTGGCGTATGAGCTCAAGGCTATCCTTTTCACTGATGATTACAACCTTCAGAACATTGCTAGAACTCTTGGAATAAAATTTAAAACGCTCAAAAAGGGCATAAGGAAGGTAATCCACTGGAGATATGTGTGCATCGGTTGTGGTAAAAAATTTGAGCGCTATCCAAAGGAGGGCATCTGTCCTGATTGTGGAAGTCCTGTTAGATTGCTTCCAAGGAAAAAGAGAAAGAGGCGTCAGCGCTCATAGGGTTCTTCATCGCTCAGCTTAAATTTACTCATCATCCGCTATAATTTTATCGGATGTAGTATTCAATAAGTTTTCTAAGTTCAAAATTTGGCTCAGTTTTTTTCCTTAAAAACCTTTTAAGCTGTGTGTTTTCAGCTAAAAGCCCGCTCAGCTCTATAGCCAAAATTTTATTGTCCTCACTAACTCCATAAGCTTTGTATCTGAGAGGCGCCCACTTTTTTTCAAGGTCATAAACCCTCTTTTCAAGCTCTTTAATTTCGTTCTCCAGCTTCTCAACGTCTCCCCGTGAAGTTTTAAATTCTCCAGTAAGAATTATCCTCAAGATGTATTCCTCACTAACTCGGTATTTTTCACTGAGGCTTTTTATTTTCTTCCGAAGATCTTCATTAATTTCAATCTCAATTTTTCCAAATCCTCTCTCAGGTCTTATTTTCAAGAGCACGCTTTTTCTCCTCCAGTTCCTTTCTCAAAGCTTCATTTTCTTCTCTCAGCTTCTCACTCATTTCACGCATGAATTCTCTATCTTGCAGAGCTTTTTCATAAAACCTCTCAAGAGCTTCAAGTTGGTCTTCGATTTCTTTTAGCTTCTCCTCAAGCTTGGCTTTCTTTTCATTAAGAAATGCTTCTCGTTCAGCTTTTAAGGTTTCTTCAGCTTTTTCAAGATTTTCCTCAATTAATTTTATAATTTCAGTCTCGCTGAGCTTTTTAAGCTCCTTGAACTTCTCTTTTGGAAGAATTATCTCCATGAAGTTCACCTTTTTCTCTCTTTTCCATTTCAGTCTTTCTGTCATAACATAAGATGTAGAATGCTAGTAAGCTCTTCCACTTTCCATAAGGCTCTATAATCTCTCTCACGTCTTTTTCTTTTACTTCTTTAACCTTTTTTCCCAAAAATCTTAGCAATCCCTCTTCTCAGACCCAAATCTCCAGCTGGGTAAACATTTCGTCTGAGTCCATAAAGGAGGAAAAGCTCAGCGCTCCATTTCCCAATTCCTCGGAATTTTGTAAGATACCTTATTGCCTCTTGCTCTGTTAAATGGTCAAGGCTTAAATTGAGCTTCCCTTTTAGATAAAGGTCAGTAAGCTCTCTAATGTATTCTGCTCTATACCCGAGCTTTGCTTTCTTCAGATCTTCAATGCTCAGCTCTGATATGTCCTCTGGCTTTGGAAACACGTATAGATCTCCAATTTTCTTGCCAGCTAGCTCAACTAAATTCCTAATAGTTCTCATAGCAAATTCGAAACTCACTTGTTGTTGGGCTATTGTTTCAACGAGGGCTTGATACTTATAAGGTGAAGCAGGAATCGTTAATCCATAAAACTCTTCGATAAGGAATGCAAACTTTGAATCTTGAATTTCATTGTAAAATTTCTCTAAATCGGTGTCAAGTCCAAGAATGAACTTAATTTTCTCTTTTGCGTCTTTCTTTTCTTTTGATGAAAGATAATATGGCAGATAAAAGTTCTCTCCATCAAAACCAACTATACCGTAATCTAAAGCTTGCCAGAATATCCCCTTCCCGTATTTCCAAGTTTTGTTCTTTATCATCTCATGGGTTACCTTTTTAAGGTCTATCATTTTAACCATTGATCAAGTTTGACTGGATTTTCCTTTATATCCTTTAGGGTAGAGACATAGAGACGTTTCCCATCTTGAGAACGTTTAATTTTTAACTCATTGGTCTCCTCTAAGAACAACATGATTTCTTTAATTTCTCTGTCTCTTATTCCAAACTGCTCTTGTAGGAATTCCCAAAATGGCTCTCTATTTGAGTACTTTGCTGTATTTCGTATAATCCTCCATGCAGTTTTAATTTTCTCATTTCCTCTAGCGACCTTGAATTTTTTAATTTCCTCTCTCATAGTCCATCAGTAAAAGATCTCGCTTCTTCTTTATAGTTTTTTCGAGATTTCTGGATATTTAATGTGAATCTGAGCGTTAGTAAAAATAGAGAGAAAACTTTAATTAGTTTGAAGGAACAAATTTTATACAAGGTGGTGATAAATGCGAAAAGTTCTATTGTTTATAGCGTTATTCATACTTCTCACACCTGCATTTGCTCAAGCTAAAACCGTTTATGTAGCTCAGATTAGGGGCCAAATAACCTCATATACCTATGATCAATTTGATAGATACATAAGCGAAGCAGAAAAAGCGAATGCAAATGCTATAATCATTGAGCTTGACACACCTGGAGGAAGAGGAGACGCAATGCAGAACATAATACAGAGGATTCAGACTGCAAAAGTGCCCGTTATAATATACGTTTACCCCTCTGGGGCCATGGGAGCTTCTGCTGGAACATACATAGCATTGGGATCTCACTTGATAGCAATGGCACCGGGAACCAGCATTGGAGCTTGCAGACCAATTCTCGGTTATTCTCAAAATGGAACCATAATTGAGGCTCCAACCAAGATTATAAACTTTTACGTAGCTTATATCAAAAGTCTTGCCGAAGCAAGCGGAAGGAATGCAACGATTGCTGAAAAGTTCATACTCGAAGATTTAAGCATAACACCTGAAGAAGCACTGAAGTATCATATCATTGAAGTTATAGCCTATGATTTGGATGACCTTCTCAACAAGGCAGATGGAATGAAGACAAAGCTCCCAGTAAACGGGAAGTATGTAACATTAGACCTAAAAGGTGCGCAAATTATGTATCTGCACCCTACCCTCAAGGACAAGTTGATTACATACGTCACAGACCCAGTTATTGCTTATGTTCTCTTAACCCTTGGAATCTGGGCGCTGATTCTAGGATTCTTAAGTCCGGGATGGCATGTCCCAGAAACTACCGGAGCAATAATGATTGTCCTTGCAATAATCGGCCTGGGATACTTCGGCTACAGAAGCGCGGGACTTTTGCTTATATTCCTTGCAATTCTGTTCTTCATAGCCGAGGCATTAACCCCAACATTTGGTCTGTTCACAGTTGCTGGATTTATCTCGTTTGTTTTGGGCAGCATATTCCTATTCAGCGGAGGTGGTGGCGTGGATTATTTAGTAAGCAAAGAAGTGTACACACAGCTTAGGCTCGTGATAATAACAATTGGTGTCTTATTAGCGTTGTTCTTTGCCTTTGGAATGGCAGCAGTAATAAGAGCTCACAGGAGAAAGGCTCAAACTGGAAAAGAAGAGATGATAGGTCTCACTGGCGAGGTCATTGAACCTCTCGTGCCCGAAGGCATGGTAAAAATCAGAGGTGAACTTTGGAGAGCAGTTAGCAAAACTGGAGAAAACATAAACATCGGTGAAAAAGTCAAGGTCGTTGGAATGGAAGGGCTGAAGCTTATTGTTGTTAGGGAAAAAGAGAAAAAGTTTGAGGAAGAAAGTAAAGGTGGTGAATGAAAATGGTAAGCTTTATTGGTGGAAGTTATATAGTTACAGCAATTGTTTTGTTGTTTATTTTAGTGTTTTTGGGTTCAGCACTGAAAATAGTTAAGGAATATGAAAGGGCAGTAATTTTTAGACTGGGTAGAGTTGTTGGAGCCAGAGGTCCAGGTTTGTTCTTCATAATACCAATCTTTGAAAAAGCAGTTATAGTGGATTTGAGAACCCAAGTTTTAGACGTTCCAGTGCAGGAAACAATAACAAGGGACAACGTTCCAGTTAGGGTTAATGCAGTCGTTTACTTCAGAGTTGTTGACCCAATAAAGACAGTAACTCAAGTTAAGAACTTCGTCATGGCGACCTCCCAAATTGCCCAGACAACCTTGAGAAGTGTAATTGGTCAGGCACATTTGGATGAACTTTTGAGTGCGAGAGACAAGCTGAACAGAGAATTACAGAGGATTATAGATGAGGCAACAGACCCATGGGGAATCAAAGTCTCAACAGTGGAGATTAAGGATGTGGAGCTTCCAAGCGGAATGCAGAGAGCAATGGCAAGACAGGCTGAGGCAGAGAGAGAAAGGAGAGCAAGGATTACACTTGCTGAAGCAGAAAGGCAAGCAGCTGAGAAGCTTAGAGAAGCTGCCGAGATAATCTCAGAACACCCAATGGCACTGCAATTGAGAACACTGCAAACGATTAGCGATGTTGCAAGTGACAAGAGCAATGTCATAGTACTTACACTACCAATGGAAATGCTCAAGCTCTTCAGAAGCCTAGCTGACACCTCAGAGGTCGCTAGAAAGAAGCTTGAAAAGGAAATAGAGGAAGAGAAAAAGGAAGAAAAGTCTGAGTAATGTTTTTGTTTCTTTTCAATATTTTCCTTGAGTCTTTGTTAGTTCTTTTCTTGAAGTAGTAATTCTGCTCAAACCTTGAAACCGTTAGTTTAATATACATCCCAATGCAAAAATGGGTAAGGTGTTTGGAAACACTGTAGAAGCAACAATATTAACTATTGTCAGTTCAACAATTACAAACCAAAAAGCCTATTAATTAAAGCGTACATAATCTGGAGGAGAGTAATTAAGATATGCTGGGGGGGTAAATGTGGAAGGAAGGTCAATTGTATTTGCTTCTGGTAAAGGTGGAACCGGTAAAACCACGATAGTTGCAAATTTGGGTGTTGCTTTAGCTCAATTTGGAAAGGAAGTAATATTGATAGATGCAGATATTACAATGGCAAACTTAAGTCTAATTCTTGGAATGGAGGACATACCAATAACACTCCACGATGTTTTGGCTGGAGAAGCGGACTTGAGAGATGCAATATACGAGGGACCTGCGGGAGTTAAAGTTATACCTGGTGGATTGAGCTTGGAGAAAGTTAAAAAAGCAAAGCCTGAGCGATTGAGGGAACTAATCAGGGAAATATCTCAAATGGGGGATTTCATTCTTATCGATGCCCCAGCTGGACTGGAGATTACATCCGTTACAGCTTTGCTCATTGGTAAAGAGCTTATAGTTGTTACAAACCCAGAAATTTCGGCTATTACTGACTCTCTTAAGACTAAGCTCGTTGCAGAAAAACTCGGAACACTTCCACTAGGAGCAGTGCTCAACAGAGTTACAAACGAGAAGACTGAACTTACAAAAGAGGAGATTGAGGCGATACTTGAAGTTCCCGTTTTGGCAGTGATTCCAGAGGATCCAGAGGTTAAGAGGGCATCAGCTTATGGTGTGCCCTTGGTTGTTAAGAACCCCACCTCACCAGCAGCTATAGCAATTAAGCAGTTGGCAGCGAAGCTTGCAGGAATTAAGTGGCAGCCGCCTGAACCTGAAAGCCCCATTAAGAGAGTGTTCAGAGCACTCTTTGGGGGGAAGAGGCGATGAACGCAATAATTTATGGCATCATTGTTATCCTACTTATGCTTAATATCGTGTTGGCTCTTCTCTACCTCTCAGCAAGAAGGAGTCCATACTATGTTGTCTATGATGAAGAGACAAAAAATGCCCTAAAGAGGAGAGTGCTTCATCTAAAGGAGGACTTGGAATCAGAGCTTGTTGACTTTGATGTTGCAGAGTGGGAGAGAACACTTGAAGAATCCATTGAAGAGGAAATTAAGAACCTCTAATTTTTGCGTTTTTACAATATTTTTATTATACAAATATTATTATACAATTTTTGTAACTAAAACTTCTACAGCGTTAATTTTAAAAATGGGCTATTATTGTTAATTATATATTGGAGGTGAGGGTAATGAAGGTAAAATTGGCTTATCCAAACTACATAGTTGAAGTAACAGAAAATGAAGTTTATCTGTTCAACGGTAAACTTGTGAGTGCTCCCCTCGATGAAGTGCTCTATTATGCCTATGGGAAAGATGCTGTTCTCCCAGAAGAATTGAAGAAAGTCGCGCATGACGTTTTGAGAGTGTTCAACATAATTTCTGGAGAGGGTAATGTTTCAAAATTCGTTCTGTCCGATTTTTCAAGAGGGGTTACTGCCTAAGTTGGATTCTAGTTTCTTTACAGATTTTTGTGACTATCTGAGCTGATCTTTTCTGAATTTTTCATAATTTAGTTAAAAATCTTTAAGTAGTGTTTTTTCTCAATAATAAGACACTATCAGCTTTTTAGGGGTGAGAGAAATGAAAGCAAAGATAAGGATTCTTGATGTATACACTGGGAGATTTACGGTGGTTATAAATGAAAAGGACGCTAAGAAAGTCAAATTACACCCAGAGGACTTGGTTAAAATCGAGAGTGGCAAAAAAACAGTGTATGGAGATGTTGTGATAAGTAATATGGTTGAAGAGGGCGAAATTGGATTAAGCAAAGATATTCTCCAAGTGCATAGCTTTTCCCAAGGGGAGGTTGTTAACATAGCTCCAGCGGGAACTCCAGAAAGCATACGTTACATAAAGAAAAAGATGCATGGAGCAAAGCTGAGAAAAGTTGAGATCGAGAGCATAATTAAAGATATTGTTGATAGAAAGCTTAGAGAAATTGAAATTAGTGCATTCGTCACTGCTCTCGAGATTAACGGCCTTGATATGGATGAAATCGCTGCCCTTACCGTTGCAATGGCAGAGACGGGTGATATGTTAGATATAGACAGAAAACCAATCATGGATGTTCACAGCATTGGTGGAGTTCCAGGAAACAAGACAAACATTCTTGTTGTCCCAATTGTTGCTGCCGCTGGATTAACAATTCCAAAGACATCATCAAGAGCCATCACTAGTGCAGCAGGAACAGCTGATGTTGTTGAAGTCCTTACAAACGTCTCACTCAGCTTGGATGAGATTAAGAGAATTGTTGAAAAGATTGGTGCTTGCCTCGTGTGGGGTGGAGCATTGAACTTAGCCCCAGCTGATGATATAACAATTAAGGCAGAGAGAGCCCTAAGCATTGATCCAAGAGGCTTAATGCTTGCAAGCATTATGTCAAAGAAGTATGCAATGGGTTCTCAGTACATTTTAATTGATATTCCAACGGGTAAGGGAGTTAAAGTTGAAACAATGGAAGAAGCGAGGTCACTAGCAAGAGACTTCATTGAGCTTGGAAAGAGATTGGGACAGTATGTTGAGGTTGCAATAACCTATGGTGGACAACCAGTTGGACACACAGTTGGTCCAGCCCTTGAAGCTAAGGAAGCACTGCAGACACTCATGACCGGAAAAGGTCCCGGAAGCCTCGTTGAGAAGGCAACGGGCTTGGCTGGAATCCTCTTAGAGATGGGTGGTGTTGCACCAGCTGGAATGGGTAAGAAGATGGCAAGGGAGATTCTTGAGAGTGGAAAAGCTTACCAGAAGATGAGAGAAATCATCGAGGAGCAGGGAGGAAATCCAGATATTAAGCCAGAGGAAATTCCAATTGGAGACAAGACCTATACTTTCACAGCTCCAACAAGCGGATATATAACATTTATTGACAACAAAGCTATAACAGGAATTGCAAGAGCAGCTGGAGCGCCAGAGGACAAGGGAGCTGGACTTGAGCTTTATGTTAAGGTTGGGGAGAAAGTCAAAGAAGGAGATCCATTGTTCACAATATATGCTGAGAGCGAGGCAAGGCTTGACCAAGCTATTGTCTATGCAAGAAGGACAGAGCCAATAAGAATTGAAGGGATGGTTCTTCAGAGGATAGGAAATATTTGACTTCTTTCCTTCTTTTAATGCTTTCCGTGTCTTTCGTACCAACCCCACTCCTTCTTTGGCCCAAAAGCTCTGACTCCTTTCTTGACAAGGGTAATCCTCAAATCCTTAGCCATCTCGTGAGTTATTTCTCCTCTTTCCTCAAGCCAGTTGATAATCTCTAAAGCCTCTTCATCGGTTTCACACCTTCTTAAGAAATCAATCACTGTGGGGTTATACCCTGAAAAGTCTATCTTCTCTTCTTCAAGCTCCTCCTCTTCAAGAACTTGGAATTCATCTATGCGATAACCTTCAATAACAATGCCTTCATTTTCTTCAAGTTCTTTAGCCAAAGCCGGGAATTTTTCTCTAAACTCCTCTTTGTCGTATTCTTGCCAAGCGAATTCATCAACGGGTTTCTTCTTTTTCTTATCCATGATGGGTCCACCTACATAATGGGTTAGGGGTTGGTTTATAAAACCTTTTTTGCAAGGTGATATTATGAGAGGCTCATATCTTCTAGTTATTAAAGTCGAAAGAGACCTTGTTGTACGAACCAAAAGAAAAGAGTTCCCCCTTAAAGCGGGGTATTATGTTTATGTGGGCTCTGCAATGAACTCCCTTGAGAAGAGAGTTGAGAGGCACTTTAAAAAAGACAAAAAGCTTCACTGGCATATTGATTTTCTTCTTAAAGAAGCCGAACTTCTGAGAGCCTACCTAATCCCAAGTGATGCAAAGATCGAAGAAGAACTCTCAAGAGAAGTTGCAAAATTTGGAAAGCCCGTTAAAGGATTTGGTGCGAGCGATTTAAGAATAGGCTCAAATCTCCATTATTTCAAAGATGAGCCGGATAAAATCTTAATTGGTATTCTCCAAAAATTGGAATTAAAGTGGAAAAGGATTAAAAGTCCCAATGAAGTTAGAGAATTGGAGGGAGAGAAATGAAACTGAAGCTTGGAAAGGTTGAATCATATATTCACGAAAAGCTTGAAAAGGAAAAGCTGCACTTTGTTCTGCTTGATCCAGATGATGTTTCACCAGAAGAGGCTTCAAAAATAGCTCAAATGTGCGAGGAAGTTGGAGTAGATGCAATAATGGTGGGAGGCTCGACTGGTGCTGAAGGCGAGGTTCTTGATGAAGTAGTCAAAGCCATAAAAGAAAGCTCCTCTCTACCCGTAATACTCTTCCCTGGTTCACATGGGGGGATTACAAAGTATGCTGATGCAATCTTCTTCATGAGCCTTCTCAATTCGAGAAATCCATTCTTTATTACGGGTGCTCAAGCTTTAGGTGCATTTACCGTAAAAAGATATGGAATTGAACCAATTCCGATGGCTTACTTAATAATTGAGCCGGGCGAAACTGTTGGATGGGTTGGAGATGCAAAGCCAATTCCGAGACACAAGCCAAAGATAGCAGCAGCTTATGCTTTAGCTGGTCAATATTTGGGAATGAGATTAGTATACCTTGAGGCTGGAAGTGGGGCGCCTGAACACGTCCCAAATAGGATGATTAGGGTTGTTAAGAGCGTCATTGATGTTCCACTCATCGTTGGAGGTGGAATAAGGACCTATGAAGATGCCAGAGAGGTTGCCCAGAGCGGAGCAGATATCATTGTTACGGGAACAGCTATCGAAAAAGCTGGTTCTTTGGAAGAAGCCAGAAAGAGACTTGAGAGTTTAATCAAAGGGGTTAAAGGATAACACTTTAACAGATTTTGTTTACTATTTTGTAAGGTATGTAAAATTTGAAGAGAAAGAATTACAAAAATTAATAGACTATAGTAATCAATGAGAAATCTTTGGAGGTATTAATATGGCAACGTTTGGATTGTGGTATTTCAGCTGGGACGGAGAATATCACAAATCAAGACTTAAAGAAAGTGTTGAAGACAAAGAAGGAACAGCAGATTGGAGTGATTTCAAACGCAGAGGTTTTAACTATGCAATAGCTGAGGGATTAGCGGGAGTGTCTATTCAGTATACCGGAAATGGAAAATTAGACGGAGAAACTTTTGCAGAGGATGTATTTAGAGTAATACATACAATTCCACTCTATGTGACAATCCCATATTATCAATATAGAAGTTCAGAACCAAGAGATAATCCCAGAGGGAGTCATAAATACTGGTCAGACTGGATTGAAGGTGTCTTAAAATTTGCAGGTTCTAATTTAAAAGGATTCTACTGGTCATTAGAAAATGGGTGGATGTTTGCAAACTATAGAAAGAACAAAGATCCTCAAATTAATCCTCAAACCATTGAGATTTTATCTGATATAGTTCATTCATATGGCTTGAAATTTATCTGGGCACCCTATGCTCGAACAACAGAAAGAGACAATACGGACATACCATCAATTCACAGGGATGGTCTATTTGATTACATCTTTGTTCAGTCAAATTATTATCAATACCCCACAATTGCTACAGAGGGCAATAGAGAAACACCATATACCTACAGTGAATTAAAGGAATACATCAGATGGATACACAACAATGGATTATACATAACAATGGAAGCTGATGAAGGGGTAATCACTGGTTGTGGGAATTGTAGACAGTGTACTCTTAATTCACCAGAGGAATGTAAGGAACTTGCGTCCCATTACATAAAAGCACAAAAAGAAATTTTAGGTAGAAAGTTCTATCACAGACTTTACTATTTTGGAGTAAGTCTTGAGGTCATAGACAGTTTGAATAGTTACTGTCAGGTGAGGCTTGGTGAAAAGTATCTATGAAGAATTCTTGTTAATTTTTATTTTGTTCCTTTTTAGTCCATTAGCTTTAGGTTATGACTGGAGCGCTAATGGGGTTAGCTTAAAGCTGTTTGTTAATGGTGGAGAGTCTGATGCTTTTCTTTTGATTGATGTACAACCTCTTGATTATGTTAAATGTCCAGGGATAAATTGGAGTAGAGATTTGAGATATCAGTGTACAATGGCTCCTGCATCTCGGCAAACTTACGTTTTTTATCTGAACAAGACTGGAGCGTTTTTAGTTGGGATTTATTCTGATGATATATGGTTCTACTACGAAAATGGTTCGTGGATAATGGAGAAATACCAAGATTACAGCCATTACACGGTTTATTCAGTTAATCTAACGTCAAAATGCCTCACTCCACTACGCAACATCACTGGCTCTATACCTCTTATCCACTCTGGCAAAGAAATTAGTGGGACTCTCTCTAATGACACTATAATATTTTCTGACGAAAATAGAACATGGAAAATTCCTTTAATGCAAGTTAAGCCGTATCTGTGGCTCGATGGGGAAAGTAAGCACCTAAAGGGAGTTGTTTTGGGAAACAGCCTATTAATATATTCACCACTTCAGAAAGAGATATTGGTACTTAAGAACGGTAGCTTTTTAGTCAGTCTGTATTCTCCTCCATATAAAGTAGCAGAGGGTGTTAGAGGCTCTCTTAAACCTCTCTCCGTCTTTTTGTATGATGGGAAAAAGCTGGAAGCACTTCCAGTACTTTACTGGGTTTATGACGTGGATACCATGAGACAGAGAGCGAAATATATTGACATTTTCTATGTCAAAGGAAATTTGACTCTTAGAGAGTGCTCGGCAAAATATGCACCATACCCATATTCTCAGTCTCTGAAGTTTATCCTTATTGTTTTAATAGTCATAGCATTCCTACTCCTCAGGGGGGAGTTCTCATGAAAGAAGTCGTTCTGATACTCTTGCTCCTCTTTTTAGCCCTCCCGCTGGCATCAGCATTACAGGATTCCAGCCTTAATCCCTGGGGAATATCACTCCAGCCCTTTGTCATATATTCCGATTCAGAAGGTGCCCTTGTTGGTGTTGATTATGGTTACTACGAGGAAGCAGGCCATTTTTCGGAGGGAGTTCTTAAACCAATGGAGCTTTGGACTTACTTCATCTTCTATGTTAACAAAAGCGGTGTTTACTACGTTGATTTTATGGGGTTTTCTGGATATGAGCTCCCACCTTTAGCCTTCTACAAAGGGTGGCTCTATCTTTTCCTCCTCACTTCAACCAACACAAGTTTTCCAATGAAGAACCCTCCAGCCTCTGACAGGGTCACCGTAATCCGCTATCGGGAGGGAGTGCTTCAGAAGCTCGGAGAGGTGCTATGGATTGGTGAGATAAACGTTTCAATGCTTTACCTCCTACTCTACGAGTGGCCAAAAGGGAAAAGAGTCCTGTACAAAATTGATGACTCGGTTGAGCTTATCGCCATTGGCAACGAGAGGAATCTAACCCTCAAAAGTGAGCCTTACGAGTCGTGGTTGCGTAAGCTTCCCTTTGATCCGGGCAACCTTCAGAACAAACAGTGCCTGCGCCCAGTGGTTAAGGGAAGTTACGTTTTGTTTGAGCCCTCTCACTTTAGAGTCCCGCTCAGGGAGTTAAAGCAGAGGTTCGAGCCGGTCAACCGCTCTTGCGCAATCTTCTTTGGTGATGGCCTGCTAATAGTCCCTCCGAGTCTGGGTGTTGGATTTGCCAACGAGAGCATGTGGGTGCAGTCTGGATACAACTATCATGGGCTATATACCATCATTCTGTATCCTGGTCAAGGGCGTCCCCAAAAACCCTTAAAAGTTTCCTTGTATTATTACGACGGTAGAACCCTTAAAGAACTGCCGCTCCTTCAGGTTTCAGAAGAAGGGGTGCGGGTGCTGGCACTTCCTGTTAAATACAGTGAACTCACTCCTAAAAAATGGTACCAAAGTCAGCTTCCCGATGTTCTTGTGCTCTTCTTGGCGGTACTGACGCTTATGATTGTGTTTTCACGTTTAAGACATTAAAGAAACAACCTAACCACAAAACTTTTCTTTTATCGTTTCGATATTTGTCTTGGTGATGTAAATGAAAGCCTTCATCTCCATAGATTTAGAAGGCATGCCCTTTGTCGTCAGCAGAGAGCATCTCTTTGTTAAAGGAGCCTTATATAATGAGGCAAGAAAGATAGCAACCAAAATAACATTGACTGTCGCAGAAGCACTTCACGAAAAAGGTTTTGACGAGATTATCATAGCAGACAGCCATGGCCCTATGGTCAACCTCTTGGTTGATGAACTGCCAGAATACGTTGAGCTTGTGAGAGGATTCCCAAGGCCTTTAAGCATGGTGGCTTTTGCTAAAGGAAGCGACATTGCAATGTTCCTAGGCTATCATGCAAAAGCTGGAACTCCCTATGCAACTTTTGATCACACTTACAGCGGTGCGACAGTTGATTATCTCGAGATAAACGGGGTTAAAGTGAGCGAATTCCTCCTCAACAGTTACCTCTTAGGTAGCTGGGACATTCCAGTTGTTCTTGTTGGTGGAGATGCAAAGCTGATTGAAGAAGACGTGGAAAGTTTCACCCCTTGGGCTGAGGGCGTTGTGTTTAAAAACGCTTTATCAAGATACTCAGCCAAAAGTCCAAGCTTAGCGAAGCTTGAAAAGGAGCTAAGGGAAGCAGTAGATAGAGCTGTTGAAAAGTTTAAGCGTGGAGAAACTAAACCGTTAAAAACAGAAGAGCCTGTGAAGGTTAAGCTTCGCTTCTTAGGAAGTGAGATGGCAGACACAGCTGAGCTCTTACCTACTGTGAAGAGAATTGATGGAAAAACTGTGGAGTTTGAAGCAAAGAATGTAGAAGAGGCATACAAGCTCTTTGAGCTTTTAGTGTTTGCAGCGGCAGGAGTTAGGGCGATAGTTCAGCGTTAAAGTTAAGCCTCAGCCAAGACTTTGAAGCTTATTTTTCCTTCTTTTATGATCCTCTTCAAGTCTTGGAGAAGTTTTTGAACGTTTTCAGTTTCAACTTCCATCTTTATTTCACTTATTCCAGAAGCTGTGGGTGGGAAGAAGTGTATATCCTTAATCTTACCCCTAACCCTATCACATAATTTGCTTAGAATTTTTCCTCTTTTGTCATATGGTAACTTAATGTCTAATTCAACGATTTTCATACATATCACCACTTTATTTTAAGAAAAAAGCTCTATATAACCTTTTTCATGAGCCGCAATTATTACAGTTCTTCATAAATATTCCTGAAGGTTATGAAAAAAGCTTAAGTTTGAATGTGCGGAATTTATAATGCCCCGGGCAACCGTGGGGAATGAGCGCGGAGGCGAGCTGTGAGTTCCCTCCGCTCCCCCGGGGCACATTCATTTATTTTCGTCTTCTACATAAGGAGCTGTGATAACTTTCCTAATTTCCCTCGCTATTTTCTCTCCAATGCCTTCGACTTCCATGAGTTCGCTTTCTTTTGCTGTGAAAACCCTTTCAACGCTTCCAAAATGCCTAAGCAAACGCTTTGCTAAAGTTGCTGAAACATAAGGTAAGCCTTCAACTATCAGCCTCTGCCTATCCGCTAAAGTCAACGCCTTCTTCTCGCTCCTTACAGCAACTTCCTTTTTCCTTTCCTCCTGCTCTCTCTTTGCGATTAAGTAGATGAACTGTGCTGTCTCTTTAGCATCAGCAGAAAAGAGAATCGGCACACCCCAATCGATGGTTACGGCAGCTAAAGCCCCTCTAATTGCATTAGGATGAACATTCCTAATTCCATAAAGCTGCCCCTCAATGATTATCACGGGTCTCGCATATGCCTCTGTTAACCTCTTCACTTGGTCAAAGAGACGGCCGTCAATTATGGACTGAATGAAATCATTTGCCGACTTCCTCTCAACAGCTACATCCTCGCTGACTATGTAATCACCGACATCCAGAGTTTTGACTTCAATGTGAGCCCCAAGTTCCTTAAGATACTTGGGCACTTGACTCTTCAGCTCGCGAGAATCAACATAGATGACAATCCCTTTAGGCTTTTTCACAAAAATTGGCTTAACCGGAAGTTTCTCATAGACTTCTTCCGTTGAAACTTCAGCTTTCTGCTGTTCTTTTTCTTCTTCAACAATAAGCTCTCCTTTTTCTTCTTCCTCTTTTTTGGGCTTAACAAATCCCAAAAGGGAAGCCTGCTTCTCTTTTTTAACCATTTCACTCACCTTCTTAAGGACAGCTATCATCTGCTTTTCTTTGTGCCGTGAACTCCAGTAGTAGGCTTCATCTCTCGTTCCTTTTGCCATTAAAATCACAACTCTGCCGGGCTTGTGCCTTCCAGTCCTTCCCCTTCTCTGTATGCTCCTAATTGCTGAGGGTACCGGCTCATAGAATACAACCAAATCTACTTCTGGAACATCCAAACCCTCCTCACCAACACTTGTAGCCACTAGAACGTTGAATACCCCCTGAGAGAAGAGGTCAAGAATTTCTTTCTGCTTCTTCTGGCTCATTCCCTTGTCATTCTCTCTGCTTGCTTGTCCGACAAAGCGTGAAACTTTAATCCCAATATCAACTAACTCCTTAACTATTTTCTTCGCAGTGTCTCTATAATTCGTGAAAACGATTATTTTTGAGTTTGGTTTTTTCTCAAGCTGCTCTTTTATAAGCTCCTTTAGCTTGTCCATTTTTGGATGATCTAATCCTAAATCTCTGGCTTGAATTAAAAGTGATATTGCCCTCTTCATTCTTGGATCGCTCATGAGCTCTTTGTTTGATTTTGTTTGCCTCTCTTCGTAAAGCTTTTTTAAATAAGCCCTTAGTGCTGTTAGTCCTTGAGTTTCCAAAAGCTCAATGGCATGGTGGAGCTTCATAGCTTTAGCTTGATAGAGCATGAGTTTCCCAACTTCATAATTGCCTTTCGCAACTTCGGCATTGATTATCTGCCCTGCTTTGAGGACGTCTTTCTTTGGTATGTCTGGAGAGTAGGAATCCACCAAGCCAGCTTCGGCTAAAGGTTTTAAGGCATCCTTAAGCATTTCCCTCAAGAGCTTTCTAACCTCTTTGTAAATCTCGGGCAGTTCAACTTTAATCCACTCAAATCTGATACCTTGTACATAAGGTCTAACATCTGGAGAGCTTTCAGTTCTCACTTCAACATGCTCGATGTACAAATTCTTTAGAACTTGTCTTATTTTTTCCTCATCATTACCCGGTGAGGCGGTTAGACCTAAAATGAGGGGATGCTTTGCCTGCCGCATGTATTCTTTGGCAATGTAAACATATGCATAGTTGCCAACTGCTCTATGAGCTTCATCAAATACAAGCAGAACAACATCTTCTAAGCTTATTCTCCCAACGAGGAGATCATTTTCAATCGTTTGAGGAGTTGCCGTGATGATTATGCTCCTCTCCCAGATTTTGGCTCGCTGCTCTGGTGAGAGCTCACCTGTTAAGACATTAATTTTCTCTGGAGGTAAATTGAAAAGCCTAACGAAGCTTTCTCTGTGCTGAAGAGCAAGAGGCTTTGTAGGGGCAAGCATTAAAACCTTCCCACCGTATTTTGACAGTCTATAATCAGCAATCATCATTGCAATGAGCGTTTTTCCTAAACCAGTTGGAAGAACAATTAAACTATTCTTATCCTTACACTTGGCATAAATGACTTCCTGATAAACACGAGGTTGGATTAAGTCCCTTCGTAAGTACATGGTTATCTCAATTATTTTCTCCTATCCGGTATTTATAAACCAGTATGTTAGGTCAACCGAAAAGCTTTTAAGATTTTGTGCATATGCACAAAATAGAAAAGGATTAAGAAGTGGAGGTGATGAATATGGTGAGGATGAAAATTGCAGTTCCAAGCTCAGCTAATGGGGGATTAGAGGACACAATTGCACCAGTTTTCGCTAGAGCTCCAGTTTTCACTATAATTGAAGTTGAAAACGGTGAAATAAAGGAT
This sequence comes from Thermococcus sp. LS2, assembly GCF_012027375.1. Taxonomy (NCBI): domain Archaea; kingdom Methanobacteriati; phylum Methanobacteriota; class Thermococci; order Thermococcales; family Thermococcaceae; genus Thermococcus; species Thermococcus sp. LS2. Next base: position 25,499 of record NZ_SNUI01000008.1, read on the forward strand.
GTCAAGACAATTCAGAATCCGGCAGTTACTGCTCCAAGTGGAGCTGGTCCTATGGTTGTGCAAATGCTCATAAATGAAGGCGTTGATACAGTAATAGCACCCCAGCTTGGGCCAAACGCTTTAGGAGCAATCCAAGCTGCAGGAATTAATGTTTACACATTCCCACCAGGAATACCAATTAAAGAAGCTGTTGAGAGTATGATTAAGGGTGCTCCTCAAACAGCTCAGCCTCAAGTTACAGCACCAGCATATCCAATTCCACCAGCACCAGCCTATGGGCCAGCTTATCCGATCCCAGCTTATGGCTTTGGCTACGGTTGGGGTAGAGGCCGTGGTTGGGGAAGAGGTGGCGGCAGAGGAGGAAGAGGCTGGGGCGCTCGCTTGGGATACTGCCCGTGGACAGGAATGCCCAGCAGGAGAACGCTTAGGTGGCTTTATGGCTGGTGGTGATTTCCTATTTTTCCATTTTTGAGGTGATACAATGCCGAGATGGATGAGTAGAGGATACGGAAGGGGATATGGGAGAAGCTTCTGGGGCTTTAGAAGATTCGGCGGATTTTTTGGAATCGTGGACCTTTTGTTTCTAATTGCGATACTGTACATCTTAATTAAGCTGTTCCTCGTTGCAGCACCGTATGTGATAGCCTTGGTGGTTCTGCTTCTGCTGAGGGAGTTTTTAAGATCGAGAATGTGGTTTTAATTTTTTTGCATATGCAAAACTTTTTAAGTTAGGCTGTCCTAATTTTAAGCGGAGGTGAAAATAATGAGGTTTATCATAGCTACGAGAAAAGGGGGACTAGACGATTTCGTAAGCCAATCTTTTGGGAGGGCTCCAACATTCACAATTGTTGATGTTGATGAAAATAGAAACATAACAAACGTTCAAGTGGTCCAGAATTCAAGCTACTCAGCCCCAAGAGGTGCGGGGATTCAGGCAGCACAGTTCTGTATAGATGAGGGTGCAGATGTTGTTATAGCTGGACAGTTTGGCCCAAATTCTTCACAAGTTCTTCAAGCTGCGGGCATAAGATTCGTCTCAGCACCACCGACTATGACAGTTGAACAAGCTGTTCATGCTTATCTTAGAGGGGAATTAACACAGCCAATCCTTGGAGCTGAAGGTAGAGGTATGGGTCGTGGTATGGGAAGAGGAATGAGACGTGGTAGAGGGGGATGGTAAAGAGCTTTCTCCTAGATTTCTCTTTGATTTTTTGGACGAGATAATAAGTGTAGCTCTTTGGGCATTGTTCTTGCGGTAAGTATGTTATATCTTGATTTTCTAGAGATCAAAGCTTTTCAGCATCCCAGAGGGATAATCCATTTTCTTGAGGCTTTCTTTCCAAGGGCTCTCCAAGTAGTTCATGAATGATAACCTCAGCGACAAATACTTCTCCCTCAATTAAGTGACCACCCCAGACTTTACCTTCCTTGTCTCCCAAAGCTACGTGGATATGGGCAAAGGGCTTCCCGTCCTTTAGGCTGATGTTACCCAACGCGGAGAGCAGCTCGTAAACACCACTTAACTCAATAACCTTATATTCGCCTTTTTCTTCTTCAAAATATCCGATTTTTGGGTTTCTAAGCGTTCCAATTGCTGTCACTGTTCCAATAAGTATGTTGTTCTTTTCTGCAAATTTGTTGATAAATGTCAGAAACTCTTCCCCTTCAGGGATTCTAAACATGAAGTTCCTTCCCCTTGAGAGTCTCATGTTTTTCACCTCAAAAGAAATAAGGTAAACAGAATTTAATTTTTTTGGAACAAAATTATCAAAATAATGTCCAAAAATTAAAACGTTAACGTTCTAATACTATTTCGGCATAGCTCCTTGGGTCTTCCCAGACTTTGACTTTTATTCGCTTTACATTTTTCCCGGCTTTTTCTGCTATCTTCTTGGCAAACCACTCCGCTATAAGCTCAGCAGTAACATTGGGAGCATCAATTAGGACTACGTCTTTTTTTGGGAGTTTTAAAGTTTTATTGTTCTTTTCAATCACTATGTATTCTCCCTCTTCTTTAACCCACTCTGCACTTGTTAAAATGCGGTGATCAACTTCCTTAATGAGGTTGCTTAAGTGATTGAAGTCAAAAATCATGCCCCTCTCATCTAAGTCTCCCCAAATCTCAACATCAACGTTGTAAGTATGCCCGTGAATTCTCAAGCATTTGCTGTCATAGGGCAGAGCCAAAAAATGCGAACTGTCAAAGTCCTTGTGCCATCCTATCTTTCTCTCTACAACTTTAAATTCCATTCTGCTCACCACAGAAAGTTCTTTTTGAGAAGTTATTAACCTTTCTAAGCACTTTGCATTAAACCTTGATGAACCTAGGACCTCTGATATCTTCTCTATTGAGGGTGTGCCTTTCTAAAATATGTTGTTTAAGCTTTTCAAGGCTCTTTGCTCTATATCCACAGAAAGGACACACAAACTCAAAGCTCTGAGGCTTTGTAAATTTTCTCATTGCCATCATCAAAAATTAATTTTGCCTCATATCTCTTAACATTTCCGTTGGTGTCAACTTCCATAATGACCTTAGCCAGAAACTCATCAACTTCTGCTTTAGCTTCCTTCTCCACTATTGCTTGGGTGAAGAAGTTTCCAGTCCGCTTGAATTTGAAAACTAAAGTGTCTCCTTGCACTTCATATCCCTCGTAGGTTACACCTCCCATTCTAAATGTAGCTTTAAGTATGATCACTTTCTTCTCCTCCGTATTGTAGTTCCAAGCAACAATGACTCTAAACAATAATCAGCACAACAATGGCTGTTAATAAACTTATTCATTTTTATCACATCTAAACTTGATTTGGTTAATTGTGTTAAAAAATCTTTGATGGTTTCAAACGAACTTGAAGGGAAATCTCTATAAATCCTAGATGAGAATTCTTGTTTGGTGTTAAAATGCCTTGGGGAATGGGAAGGGGTAGAGGCAGAGGACGAAGGAGAAAGATGCGCTTTATTGGTCTTATTCCGGAGATTAGGCACTTCTACCCAGCGCGCCCGCCTATTGGACCTCCCCAGCCGCCGATTTTCATGACATATGAGGAGTTCGAGGCATTGAGATTAGTGGATTATGAAGGACTAACTCAAGAAGAAGCAGGAAAGAGAATGGGCGTTTCAAGAGGAACGGTCTGGAGAGCTTTAAGCTCAGCAAGGAAGAAAGTTGCACAGATGCTTGTTGAGGGGAGAGAGCTGATAATTTTGGCTCAGGGAAATGAGGTGCCAAAGACTCAAAGCTCAGATAACGAGGAATAGTTATCTCAGTAGCCATGGATTCCCGATGTAAATGTTTTTCAACCCTGCCTCTTGAGCTGCTTTGTAAACCTTTTCCATTTGCCTCCTGCTTGTTGTTGGGACATCATACATTAAATGCTGGGGAGCAAAAGCTAACAGTACGTAAGGCGTTTCTGGATTTATTTCAGCTATATAGCTCGCAATATTAAACACCTCATGCTCATCAACATAGTGAGGAACTACAAGAGTGCTGACAACTAAAAGAGGTGGCTTTCTTCCTTCACTCATCTTCAAGACAAGCTTAACGTTCTCTTTTATCCTTTCGATGGCTTTTTCCCCATTTATGCCTGTCAGAGCTTGATAAATGCTTGGTGTATATGCTTTCCAGTCAATCTTGATAATCCCTCCACTTTTGAGACTGAGCTCTGCCATTTTCACCATAATCTTTGGATTTTCCAAGCCATTTGTCTCCCAGCAAATTCTTTTCATTTCTTTACTTTCTTCAGCCCGCTTTAGAATTTTCCTTGATACTTTCAGAGCATAAATGCTGTGCGGCGTTGGATCGCCTCCGAAGTAGCAGACACAAGTAATCCGTCTCTGCATAGCAATATTTACAAGCTCCTCTGTGCTTAATACAACGCCTTCTCCTAGGTCAATTCTGCCTTCTTTTATCATGTATTTGTGGTGGATGTTCTGGCAGAAGAGGCAGTCCAAGTTGCATCCAGCAAAGAAGACAGCTAAGTTATAAAAACCATAGTGCTCCCGCTCAGGGCAGACAGGCTCAGCAACACAGTTTGTTGGGTGGGGGTCGAGATACCAGTGAAGATAAGCTTTATCAAATGTCCCAGTTATTGTAGTCATCTTTCTCTCTCTGTTCCATATTATTCCACAGTAGCCTGAACTATTTCTTGGAATTTTGCACTCATTAACACAGATTTTACATTGAAGTTCTCCATCCTTTGGCGGCTCTGGGGGAAGCCCCATAAGTTCGCGCCACTTGAAGTGACTTTCCATCGCTGTTTTCAAAGCTTGCTTATCTTTTCTAAGGCAGTTAACACATACCCCAATTGATCTGCTAATCTCTTCGAATTCATAACCACATAGCTTGCACTTTGTCATTCCAAGAAATATTACACTTATTTTGGCTTTATGCTTATCGGTAGTGTTTAACAACTAAGACCAGTGATATAACACAGATTTAAGGTCCTAGAAACAAGCAAAAATTACAAATGTTGCCTCGATATTATCAAAAACTTGATTGCTGTTTATTTAATTAAAAAGCTATTTATTTATTATTTAAAAATTAGTTAAGAAGAAAGCTACTTCAAAATTTCATCTTCCACAGCTTTTGCAATTTCTTTAAGTGCTCTGCTGGCTTTTGAATCTGGAAACGCCTCCACAACAGGTTTGAGCATTGTCATGCTTTCGGGTATTGCTCTGTCATAGGGAACTCTACCCAATATGGGTATTCCTTCCTCCTCAGCCCACTTCTCAAGGGCTTTGAATCCTGGATTTATATCCGCTTTGTTGATTATCAAATAAGCTGGCTCCCTAAAGTGCTGGACAACCTTGTAAACCCTTTTAACATCGCTCAGTGATGCTGGAGTGGGCTCTGCAATGAGGATTGCGACATCAGCTCCACCGACGCTTGCAATTACTTGACACCCAATCCCCGCAGCTGAATCGACTATCATGTGCTCCAGCTTTTGCTCTTTCATTATCTTCTTCGCCCATTCCTTCTCTTCTGTAACGAGCTTCCCACTATTAGGCCTCCCAACGTCCAGCTGAGCTGAAATTAGTGGGAATCCGTATTTTGTTGTGGTTTTCCTTATCACTCCAGAGTGAACTTCTTCAAGAGTTATTGTTCCCTTAACTGGGCACACAAGTTTACACACTCCACAGCCTTCACATGCGAGCTTATTCACAACATATTCTCCATCAATGAGCTTTATGCAGTCGTATGGACACCTTTCTGCACAGATTCCGCATCTGATGCAGGTATCGGGATTTATCCTTGCAACCTTTGCACCAGTCAGCTCTTTTTCTTCTTCCCAGCGTTCGACTCCAAGGAGGAGATGCAGATTTGGGGCATCGGCATCTGCATCAACAGCGACGAAGCTGTACTTTTCCTTTAGGAGGTATAATAGCGAAGCTGCAACTGTTGATTTCCCGACTCCACCCTTACCGCTTGCAATGACAATCTGCATTTCTATCACCCCAAATACTCAGCAACTTTTTCAGCAAGCTTTCTGAAAATCTCGGCCTCTTCACAGCTGCTTAGAATTATGGGCCTTCCTTCAACATAGCTTTTGATTATGTTTTCGCTGTATGGGATCTCAGCAACGATTTCGGCATTATATTTGCTCGCTATTTCCTTCACCTTTTCTATTGGCCCTAAATCACTCCTATTGACTATAATCCAAGCTGGAGTTTTCATGAGCTCTGACAGTTCAAGGATAAGCTCAAGGTCATGCAAGCCTAATGGAGTTGGCTCTGTAACAGCGATTATAAGTTGAGAATCCTCTAGAGCTTTTGATACTGTGTTGCTCGTTCCTGCAGCTGTGTCCACCATTAAAAGCTCTTTCTCTAGCTTTTGGGCTTTCTTCTTTGCTGCTACAACTACTGGCATTGCCCTCTCTTCCCCTTCCAAGAGCTTCCCTGTAACGAGCGGAAATCCATAGGGAGTTTCTGTCAGATATGTATAACCCATGAGCTTTTTACCCTCCAGGATTGCTCCCTCAACGGGACAAACTATCTGACAGGCACCACAACAGGAGCACAGTGTTGGCATCAAAAACGGTGTTCCATCTTTCATAGCAATTATTGCGTGCTCTTCACAAACCTCTGCACATTTTCTGCACCTGATACATTTGGAATAGTCAAAACGTGGCATAAAAAGCTCGACAGGCTCTTCATTTTGAAGCTCCACTCCTAAGAGTATATGGTCATTTGGTGCCTCAACATCCAAATCAGCAAGTGCCAAATCAAAGTAATCTCTTAAAGCAATAGCCAAGTTAATTGCAATCGTTGATTTTCCAGTTCCTCCTTTTCCTCCGCTAACTGCTATCTGCATATCTTCACCCCCACAAATTAGGGAAGCCTAACAGCTTAAAAAATTTGTGCATATGCAAAAATTATGAAAATTATCCCTCAGAATTTTGTGGGAGTTTTGACGTTAATGTTGGATAATTTTTAATATATAATTGAGTTTCATTATTATTAATTTGTACTATTGTTATTAAAAATAAAACCTCACAATAGGTTAAATCTAACTATCTTTAATAGTTATATTGCAAATTTGATATAATTGTAAGAATTTGAAAAATTTTACGATAAATGAAGTAAAATTTTCTACGTCTAGTTGTTTTATATAGTGTGGGTTTTGGCAAATACCCACTTGCTCTGGCATGTTATCCAGAATTGCATAATTTTATTCTCTAACCCCGCTCCAATACTACAAAAGTTAGTTACAATTCATGGTAGTACATATCTTGGACTTGGCACTTGTGCTTGCCAATAATGTGCCAGCATATAGTTACTAGATCTCGAGTGTTCCCCATCAATGGGTGCAACAAACTGCTACATTTCTCAATACATGCATCAAGCAAATTCTGGATTTCTTTGGATTCTAGTAGTCTCAATTTCTCTATAAAGTCAGGAATTTTCAAACTTCATTAGGAAGAGGGCAGTATCGCTAAAGGTCTTTAATGGAGAAAGGTGGTAATGTGAAATGGGCAACTACGCTAAGAACAATAGAGATTATTAGGCAGTACATATCTTTCCGTTTACTATTTCGTTTAATGTACTGCTCGAGGATTTAATTTTTGATGCCTATTAATGTACATGAATTTTAGATATAAGATTCATTATATCTAAAGTTTTTGAACAGATGAATACAAAAGACCATGAAAATGATAAGAAGAGAAGAAAACAAGAGTCAATGCCCCTTATAACTCTTCCAAAGCCCAATGACAAAGGCAGGCCCAAGGAGCAAAGCTGGTGTTGCAATGCTCTCCATGTAGATATAGAACGAAACTGCCCCTAGACCAAAGGAAGCTAAGTTTAATGCAAGCATCAGTCTTTTATCTCTGTTCTGCCCTCTTGAAACTATATCGGATCCTACCTGCTCTATTGACCAAAATGCAAGGAGCATATAGCCTATCGCTGCTGGAAGTGCTAGTATTCTTGAGATTCCTCCAGAAAATGCCGCTATAAACAGTATTACCAATGCAGCTCCAGCGTAGAATATAAACCCTAGTATCTCCAGCATTTTTGGCACCTTAACTCCATTGATGGCTATATTTTTAACTTTATCCACCATGTTTGTTCATTCAATCTTCTCTAGAAGAGCATAGAAGAACCCTATGGTGTTATGCCTATGAGGATATGCCCTCATAGTGCCTTTTAGCAGTGGAGATTCATCATATGGGCTATTTAGTGGTATTAATCTAAAGTTATCATGTATTTCCAAAAACCATTCTATATTCTCTTCATTCTCCTCAGGGAAAAGACTGCATGTTGCATATAATAGTCTTCCTCCAGGCTTTAAGAGCTGGGCAGCAGCTTTAAGTAAATCTTTCTGCAGCTCAGCCATTTCTTGGATCTTCATTTCCCTTAATCTCCATCTTAATTCCGGATTCTTCCCTATAGTCCCGGATGAAGTACATAGTGCATCTAGTAAAACTCTATCTGCAATTTCTGTTCCAAGGATTTTTGGAGCTTTCCTACCATCTTTTTTGATGATTTTTACTATGCCTATGCCTATTCTCTTTAGGATTTCTCTCATCCGCTTTATTCTGAATTCATCAATGTCAAAAGCATAAATCTTTCCTTTATTCTTCATGAGCTCTGCGACGTGACTTGTTTTACCCCCCGGAGCTGCGGCTAAATCCACAACAGTCATTCCGGGTTTAGGATCAAGAATTAGAGAAGCTACTGCACTTGCTTCTTCCTGTACCAAAATCTTCCCTTCTCTGAAGAGTTTGCTTCTATCAAAATCGTATGGTCCCTTTATTTTCACTATAGTTGGAACTCTTTCGCTTACCTTTACTTCTTTTCCTTCGCTTCTTAGAGTTTCCACTACCTCGTCTACGGTAGCTTTGAGGGTGTTCACCCTAATACTTGTCCAGCTGTGTTTTGAGTTCACAGCTTGGAAGAACTGTTCTGTTTCCTCACCCAATAACCTCTTCATTCTTCTTATAAACCAAATGGGTGCAATATACTTCCATTCGAGGAATTCATCTCTACTTTTGGGTCTTGGCTTATAGCCAATGATTTTATCAAAGATGTCCCAATAATACATGCCAACATAGGGATGTGTCTTAGAGGATATAAAGTCTGATCCTTTCCATTTTAAAGCCTTAAGCGTACCGGGTTTAGAAGGATGAAAGAGCGACACGTCTATTACAACCCTAAGAGCTGCCCTTAACCAGGGATCCAGAATTAGAGGGTTGACACCAACAATGTCTTCAATTGCTCTGTCAATTAGTCCTTGCTTCTTCATGATGTCATAAAAAAGCATTGTAAGCATTCTGTTTAGATAATACTCATCAATCTGGTGTTTTTTAAACGCTTCCCTCTTTGCATATTGGCTGGGCTTTATAATCTCCGCTAATCTCACTGCTTCAATTAATGCTCTGACTCCTTTTGGGGGGATAGATAATTTCTTTTCTCCCTCTTTTTCTTTCTCAATAAGTTGTATTATGGCATTTGAGAGCTCTTCCATATTATTCTCCTCATTTTTGAGTTCCTGGGCATGTTATTAAATCTTTTTGTTAAATTTAATACCAAATATCGTAATTTTTTCAAATTTTTTACTATTTTAAGTTTAATATTTTATCACAATAATTAGTGTTTGATATTTTTCTAATTCGTTTAAATTCGTAAATACCTCTAAAAAAGAAATTCAAAAATTGAATTTAAAAAGTATAAATTATACATTTATTATAAGTAAAAACTCTCTGAAAATATTGAGAGGTGCCCAATAATGAAGTTATAAACTAACAAAAAGTTAATAAAAATGGATACAGCAAGAAAACAGATGCCTAAGATTCTTGGGCTTCTTTTTGTTCAATTTCTTCTATGTACTGAATTATATTATCCACTATCTGTGGAGCGAGTCCAATGTAGTTCTCCGGTTTTAACTCCTCAAAATCCTTATCATCTAAGTATTCTCTCACAACTTCATTTTCTCTAGCAACCTCGATTAAGTCTCTTTTTTCATAGAATGCTTTCATAGCGATTTGTCTAACAATTTCATGAGCTTCTTGTCTTCCCATCCCTTTCTCTGTTAGCTTTAGCATCAATGGTTCTGCCATTATAAGGTTGTTTGTTAAGTAGAGATTGCGTTTTATATTCTCCGGGAAAAATTCCAAATCCGAGAGCACTTTTTTCATATTTTTTAACATTTCATCTAACAGCATGAATGTTTCTGGAAGGATTACTCTCTCCACTGAGGAGTTCGTTAAGTCTCTCTCGTGCCATAGTGGGTTGTTTAGAAGTGCAGGGATAACATTAGAGTATATAATTCTTGCAAGTCCACAGATTTTTTCGCTCCTTATTGGATTCCTCTTGTGAGGCATTGTTGACGAGCCAACCTGCTTCTTTCCAAAAGGTTCGCTAACTTCAAGAATTTCAGTTCTTTGAAGGTTTCTAATCTCAAGAGCAATTTTGTCAAGTGTGGACGCGATTAAAGCTAGAATCATCATGAGCTCAGCATAAATATCTCTCTGGAGTATTTGATTACTTATTCTTGCAGGTTTTAGTCCTAAATCTTCCATAACTAAACGTTGGATTTGCAATCCTTTTTCTCCGAAAGATGCCATAGTTCCAACAGCACCGCTCATCTGTCCGACTAAAATTCTTTCTTTTGCTTGCTCTATCCTTTCAATGTGTCTCTGTATCTCATCAAGCCATATAGCAAACTTCATCCCGTAAGTTGTAGGAACAGCGTGTTGTCCGTGAGTTCTTCCAATACAAACGGTGTATTTGTGCTCTTTTGCGAGTTCTTTTAGGATTGTTCTCAGCTCCCTCAGATCTTTAAGAACTATCTCCAGGGAGTCTTTAATAAGAAGAGCATTTGCAGTGTCAATTATATCATTTGAAGTAGCTCCAAGATGAACGTACTTACCATGCTCACCGCAAACTTCGCTTAAAGCTTTTACTACAGCCATAATATCATGATGAATTTCAGCCTCAATTTCTTTCACTCTTTCAAGCTTAACGTATTTTATATTAGCTTTTTCGCTTATTACTTTTGCACTCTCTTCTGGGATATTTCCAACTTTCGCATGTGCTCTCGCTAAAGCCGCCTCAACGTCAAGGAGCTTCTGCAGCTTATTTCCTTCTTCCCAAATCCTCCTCATCTCTTCACTACCATAGCGATAATCGATCGGATGAACGGCCATGATATCACCAAATACATGTAATAATACATCTTAAAAGCATTTGCTATGAACATTTTCATGTTAAGCAGTTCGAACACTTCATGGTACATTTTTGCTGAAATATCCAAGCAACCGAAAAGTATTTAACGTAAAAATCACGAAAAGGCTATGACAAAACTTTCGGAGGTGCCAAAGATGGCAGAGGAGCATGTTGTTTACATCGGAAAGAAGCCTGTTATGAACTACGTCCTTGCCGTTATAACCCAGTTCAACGAGGGTGCAAAGGAGGTCTCAATTAAGGCAAGAGGAAGGGCTATCAGCAGAGCTGTTGACGTTGCAGAGATCGTCAGGAACAGATTCTTGCCAGAGGTTAGAGTTAAGGAGATCAAGATCGGTACAGAGGAGCTTCCAACTGCAGACGGAAGAACAGCAAACACCTCAACAATTGAGATCATTTTGGAGAAGCCATGAATTTAATAGTTTAGCTTTTCTTTCCTTTTCATCACTTTACTAATTTTGAGTTTTAGTTCAGATTACGTTGAAGTTATGAGGAAATCTTAATATTCCGTTGCTCACTAGTTCTATTGGTGGGGTTTTGTGGAATTTGAGACTATTAGTGTTGATGATGAAAAAGCTAAGGAGCTTGCTCAAATATTGATGAATGAGAAATCTCTGGCTATTCTGAGACTTCTTCAGGAGAAAACGCTCTCACTTTCTGAAATTGCTCGAGAGCTAGATCTTCCCCTTTCAACGGTCTCATATCATATTGATAAAATGATCAAAGTAGGATTAGTCGAGGTTGTAGGTAAAAAGTATGGAAAAAGACTGCAGGAAGTTAAACTTTATCGTGCATCACCAAGGCCGATACTTCTTCTCCCAAGAAAAATGTCTGTGAAGGATAGAATATTGAGAACTTTTGAGAAAATTCAAGTTATTAGTTTGAGTATTGCAGGTTTAATTGCTTATGGGGTTTACAAGTTCTCGAAAGTCCTCTTGACTCCAATGAAAGCTGGTTCAAAGTTTGCACAAGAGTATGCTGTTCAGAATGTTACTCAGAATTTAACAAAAACTGTAACTGAGACCGTTACTCAGGCAACGATAGAGAGGGTACCAGCAGTTACAACTCCTTTCACAGTTACATCCACAACCACACCGGCACTTCAGAAATCTGTCACTCCTCAAGTATCATACCTTCCTTATATTGGAATTGTAACGTTTGTAATCCTCTTCTTAGCGTTTACACACTGGCTTGCAAGGAGAAACCTTTAATCCCAAAACATTTTTAAGTTTCTTCTCATATCTCCACATGAGTAGGAGGGAATAGCAATGATGCCAAAAATAACTGTGGAACAAGTGCTTAAGAGAAGGGCAGTGGTTGTTGGGCCGGATGATACAATTGATAAAGTTGCCAAGATACTGGCCAAAAATAAAGTTAGCAGTGCAGTTGTTATTGAGGATGAAGAGATAGTGGGCATATTAACCGACAGAGACATTCTGGATAAGGTTGTTGCTAAAGGAAAGAGTCCCAAAGAGGTTAAAGTCAAGGAAATAATGACTAAAAATCCAGTTAGGATTGAATACGACTATGATATCCAGGATGCAATTGAGCTCATGATGGACAAAGGAGTTAGAAGAATCCTTGTTACAAAATTGGGCAAGCCTATAGGGTTCGTAACTGCAGCTGACTTGCTTGCAGCATTAGCAGCATATAACAGCGAGGAAAAAGAGGCAGAACAAATAGAAACCGAGACTGAAGTCTACGGAATCTGTGAGGTTTGTGGGCAGTATGGTCCACTCTATAAGGTCTATATTGGTGGGCAAGAGAAGTGGGTCTGTGAGAACTGTAAAGATTCAATAGAACAGTAAATTTCCTAAGCACTGCTTTTGAATTCTCTTTTAGGTTAGTGAGCTTCTTGTTTCTTCTCGGACTATTCACATTTAAGCCAAACTTTAAAAACTTCTTTTGTCTATCCACTTTTAGGAGGTGAGATTATGGAAAAGAAAACTGGAACTACAACTGTTGGAATTAAAGTTAAAGAGGGTGTTGTTTTAGCGGCTGATACTCAAGCTTCACTTGAGCACATGATTGAAACGCTCAACATCAAAAAAATTCTTCCGATTACTGATAGAATAGCAATAACAACTGCAGGAAGCGTGGGAGATGTTCAGATGCTTGCAAGAATGCTTGAAGCTGAAGCTCGTTATTATCAGTTCACATGGGGAAGACCAATGACTGCAAAAGCGATGGCTAATCTCTTGAGCAACATATTAAATGAGAACAAATGGTTCCCATATCTAGTGCAGATAATTATCGGGGGATACGTTGAGGAGCCAACTCTAGCAAATCTCGATCCTCTTGGGGGCTTAATATTTGACGACTATACAGCAACAGGCTCAGGCTCACCTTTTGCAATAGCCATTCTTGAGGAAGGGTATAAGAAGGATATGAGCATTGAAGAGGCAAGAGAATTAGCCATTAGAGCAGTCAGAACAGCTGGCAAGAGGGACGTTTATACAGGAGATAGGAAAATACAAGTGGTTGTAATCACGAAAGACGGTATGAAAGAGGAGTTTGTGGAGTTCAAAGAGTGAGATAAAACAAAAGCACTCAGCTGAGTACTTTTTTGATTTCCTCTTTCAATCCCATTTTCCCTGCTAGGAACAATCTCTTATCCATTTCTTCCAGCTTCGAGCTCACTTTGGGCTCAAACTCCATTTTTGCCAAGATGTCTTTTTCTACATCCACACCCGGGGCAACTTCTTCAAGAACTAATCCATTTCTCGTCAGTTTAAATACTGCTCTTTCCGTTACGTATATAACCTCTTGACCCCTTTCTATGCCAACTTTACCGTTGTAAACTATTTTGTAGACTTGATTGACGAATTTAATAACGCTACCATCTTTGACAATCTTTAATTGCCCATCTTCGACTCTGATGTCTCTCTTCCCTGCAGTAAATCCTCCAGCAAAGATTATTCTTGGAGAGCCAAATGATATCACTGGGAAACCTCCAGGTCCGGGCAATCTGCCAGGCAGAATTGATGGATTAACATTTCCACATTTATCTACTTGCATGAACCCTAAGCTCGCGGCATCAATAACGCCACCTTCATAATTGGCAAACTGGTCTGCCATGGAGATTATTGCAAATGGTCCTATTGATGCTCCAAAATCTGGCCCACCCAGTGCGACACCTCCAAAAGGCCCTGATTCGACTGTAGTAAAGAGATAATCTTGAACACCTTCCTCGGTTGCAATTGCTGCCACCTCTGATGGGATGCCAATTCCTAAGTTGACTAAGATTGGTCTACCGAGCTTTTTGATAATCTCAACCATCTCAAGCAGAATTCTTCTTGCAATGACTTTTCGGATATTTAATGGGATTTCTAGAATTCTTGGCTTAGCTGGAGGGATAATCTCGCCGGAAATTCTTGGGTCATACTGAATGTTTGCACTCTGCTTGTGGTATTCCTTTGGGGCAATGACTACATAATCTACTAAGGGTGCTGGAACCTTCACATCTTGGGGGTGAAGAGAGCCAAATCTTGCAATCCTTTCAACTTGGGCTATCACAATCCCTGGGTTTGGTAGAGATTTAGCAGCTTGAGCCATATTCAAAATGTCCGTAAATGCTCCCTCTCTTTCTGTCGTTATGTTTCCGATTTCATCGCTTGTTGTTCCTCTTATGAATGTAACATTTGGCTTCGGAGCGGTGTATAGGAGATATTCATCCCCGTTAATTTCGATCGGCTGAACCTTACATCTCTTCTTTTCTTTTGCGAGGTCATTTAAATACCCGGCATCTTGTCTTCCATCAAGGAACGTCCCTATTCCAACTTTCGTTATAACTCCTGGAAAGCCTCTCGCAACTTCTCTGAAAAACCACGAAGCCGTTCCAATAGGCCATGTGTATCCTTCAATTCTGTTTTCTTGAATCAGCTTTTGCAGATAGGGAGACCAGCCTGGATATGTAACAAGGATTCCTGAGAGGAAATCTTGATCTGGATCATTGTAGAGCTCTTCCATTATCCTGTCGAGAACACCATTGGGGGCTGTTGGAATTGGATTGACTTCCAAGAAAATATTCTTCGGATGTCCTGTTTCTTTGTAGTGCTCGAACAGTTTGAGGATCAGATACTCTGGGGCTACAAGCAGATTAAAGCCTGAAACAGCTATCACTGAATTGTCTGGAATTTTATCAATTGCCTCATTTACATCCACAATCCTTCCCATGTAACGACACCAAATGGATTATAAGCGTATTCCACTAAATAACCTTTCGAAGGTGAGTGATGTGAAAAAGAAATCCGGGTTGATAGCACTTACCTTGGTTGTCATTCTTCTCGCATCATTTTATCAAATCAGAGTTGGTTCAATAGATGAGAGGGCTAAACAAGTACTCCAGAAGGTTCAAGAGATTGAGGGTGAAGTTCAGGAGATTAGAAATCTCACATTCAAAGAATCGCCTAAAATAATTGTGATTACAAGGCAAGAAGCTTTAGAGAAATGGGGCCCTTCGAAGGGAGATATATATGAGCTGAGAATGTGGGAAGCAATTTATAAGATGACTTTTCTTGTTCCTCCTAGCTATAATTTAACAAAAGAGAAAAAAGAGCAAACAGCCTCATGGATTGCTGCAACCATGGGGAATAAAGTCTATATCATTGAGGAAAACTTCTTGGAAAGTGGAGAAACTGCTTATAGAGTTGTTGCTCATGAGCTAACTCATGTTTTGCAGAAGCAGAATTTTAATGCTCCTTATTCTGGGCCAACTTTGGATTCAACCCTCGCTATAAGAGCCTTGGTCGAAGGAGATGCCGACTTAGTCGCTGATTTGTACTGCAAAAGGCACCACATTCTAATAGAGAAGATAACAGCTCTATACCTTGAAAACCCCGTTTGGAGCTTAAACGCTTTTCCTTATGTTTTTGGCGATAAATTTGTGCAGTATCTCTACGAGAAAGGTGGTTGGGGTTTGGTTAATGGGGCTTACTCAAAGTTACCAGTCACAACCCAGCAAGTAATGAACCCAGAAATGTATCTGAGCTATACATTGCCAGAAAATGTGAGTTTAAGCGTTAGAAATGGTGAGGTAATC
The DNA here is from genome assembly GCF_012027375.1 of Thermococcus sp. LS2. NCBI lineage: Archaea > Methanobacteriati > Methanobacteriota > Thermococci > Thermococcales > Thermococcaceae > Thermococcus > Thermococcus sp. LS2. Next base: position 41,215 of record NZ_SNUI01000008.1, read on the forward strand.
CATGAAGACACGATAGGAGAATTTTATGTCTATTTGCTCTTGCTCGTTCACAATTATAAGGAAAAAGAAGCAAAGGAGATTGCAGATGGATGGAGGGGGGATAAGTTAATTTTGGCTCAAAATTCTACAGGCTTAATCTTAGCTTGGAAAACTGCTTGGAAAGATGAGAGCAGCGCTGAGAAGTTCTATAGTGCGCTCAAGAAGATTGGAAATAACTACATTGGAGCACATCCAGAATTTGAGTTATCGTTTACAATTAAGCAAGAAGGAAGATATGTTATTTTTACAGCGGTTAGGAGGCTGAAGAATGCTTAGATGTACAGCTTGTGGTAGAGAATATTCTTTGAGAAAGCCATATCAGAGGTGTGAATGTGGAGAGCCTTTAGAGCTTGAGCTTTTTGAAGGCTTTGCTGGAATCGGGAAAAGTGTTTGGGAGCGCTTTGTTCAGTTCTTTCCTTTTGAACTTGACTTAGATTTGAGCTTAGGGGAAGGTGATACTCCACTTATAAGAGCAAGGAAACTCTCAAAAAAGCTTGGAATTCAGCTTTATTTAAAAAACGAAACTGTTAATCCAACTTGGAGCTTTAAGGATAGGGGGACGTTTTTAGGAATCCATAGGGCTTTACAGCTAGACTTTGACAAAGTTGGGACTGTTTCAACGGGCAATATGGCCGCAAGTATTGCAGCTTATGCATCGAGAGCAGGGTTGAAGGCTTACATTCTCGTCTCTTCAAATATAGCAGAAGAAAAGCTTAAGCAGATTGCTGTTTATGGAGCTGGAGTTATAAAAGTTAGGGGTGATTATGGAAAGCTCTACTATGAAAGCCTTAAGCTTGGACAAAAACTTGGCATTTACTTCATAAATTCTGACGATCCATTTCGTATAGAGGGATATAAGAGTATAAGCTTTGAGATTGTTGAGGAGATCATGCCAGATTACGTTGTAGTTCCAACAAGCTCTGGTGGACTGATTAGAGGAATCATAAAGGGCTTCCTTGAGCTCAAAAAGAGTGAGCTTATTGATAGGTTGCCTACATTTGTTTGTGTCCAAGCTGAAGGTTGTTCACCGATTTACAAAGCTTTCATTGAAGGGAAAGAAAAAATTGAAAGATTTGAAAATCCGCACACAATAGCGCATGCAATTGAAAATCCATATCCGCCAAGCGGAAACGCTGTGCTGATGCTTTTGAGAAAGCTCAACGGCATCTGTGTTGCTGTTAGCGATGAGGAAATCCTTAAAGCTCAGAGAATGCTCGCTCAAGAAGGTATATTTGTCCAGCCAGCTTCTGCAACTGGTATAGCAGCTGTGAAAAAGCTCAGAGAAGAAGGCAGAATCAAGGAAGACGAAAAGATTGTGAGCGTACTAACGGGAGCTGGACTCAAAACACTGCATCAGTTGGGAGGATTTGAAGTTAAAGAATTTGAAATGGAAAAGCTGGAAGAGTTGGTATGAGCAGTCAAGAATATTGAGTACTAAGGAGGGGTAGCTATGAGGAAAATTGGCACTGTCTTGATTATAGCAATGCTGCTTGTTGTCTTCTCTGCGGGATGCACGGGGGAGCCGAATCCAAAGGCTGATCTTATGGAGCTTAACTCTGCGGATAGTTTGACTACTCAGTTCTCAATTAAGATGTTTGATCCCAACAGCGCCGGAGTTTATGATATGGTTGATATGTGGGTTAGCGTTGAGTCTAAAAACGGTAAGATCGTCAGGGAGGCGATAAACTTTACAGTCTCTCTAATAACGGAAACCCACGGTTACATATACTTTGAGAATGAAAGCACTTTTAGAGGATACTTTGCCATTGACAACCCAGAGAACGCGACCATGTATACTTCAGAAAAGGAGTTTTTAAAAGAGGTAGGCACATTCGTAATGCTAACTGTTCCGAAAGATCATCAGGGCTGGATAATTAACAACGACATCCTTAAAAAACTTACATTCAAGAAAACTGGAAATAATGAGTACACTGCAATGATGAATGTAACGAATAAGGATGATCTTTCCAAAATTATGGGTACTGAGATCACAGAGGAGGATATGAAGAAACTCGAAAGCTTTCAATATAAGGTTGAGGTTGTCTACAAGGATGGAAAGCTTGACACAATAAGGCATTATATCATCTTTAAGACTCCAGACATTGAAAAGCCTCTGATGTATATAATTACTTACAGTGGACTGAAAAAGGGTTTTATGAAGCCGGAATGGGTCGATAAAATGATAAGCTCTGGGAAGTGATGCATAAGTTAACAATCATAGAACATCAAAACTAATCTCCAGTAGCTCTTTGCTCTTTCTAAATCTTACCTTCTTGATTTTTATCTCTCTGACTTTTCCCGTCGTTTTCACGTGCTCTTTGTTGCATGCTAACAATATGAAAGGCTGTGTGGGTCCTATTTCAATCTCATCCATTGGAGGCACCAGAAATTAGGTGGGGTTTTTAAAATTATTAAGTTCGCTGGTAATTGTAAATCAAAGATAACCACTTGATTTTCGAAGCTTCTTCCAATTTAAAAATGCACATCCAAAGAATTTTTGCCAATTTCTTTCATTATTCAACGAAAATGGTTATAAATGCCAAAATTGATACCTTTTTGCCGATATGAAATATTTTGGGGTGATTGAAATGACTGAGAAAAAGAAGAAGAGAGTTATTATTCTGGGTGCTGCTGGAAGAGACTTCCACAACTTCAACGTCTTCTTTAGGAACAACCCTGATTATGAAGTCGTTGCATTTACAGCTACCCAGATTCCAGATATTGAGGGTAGAATTTACCCACCAGAATTAGCTGGTCCACTTTATCCAAATGGAATTCCAATCTGGAGCGAGGATGATTTAGAGAAAATAATCAAAGAGCACAACATTGATATTGCAGTCTTCGCTTACTCTGACGTATCACATGAGCACGTTATGCACTTAGCATCAAGAGTTCATGCTGCTGGGGCTGACTTCTGGCTCTTAGGACCTAAGAGCACAATGCTCAAGTCAAGCAAACCAGTTATAGCTGTTACAGCTGTTAGAACGGGCTGTGGAAAGAGCCAGACCTCAAGAAAAGTTGCCAAGATTCTCAAGGACTTAGGCTACAAGGTTGCTGTCATAAGACACCCAATGCCTTATGGTGACTTGAGGAAGCAAATTGTCCAGAGATTCGCAACCTATGAAGACCTCGACAAGTATGAATGTACAATAGAGGAGAGAGAGGAGTATGAGCCACACATTGATTATGGTCATGTAGTTTATGCTGGTGTTGACTATGAGAAGATTCTCAGAGAGGCAGAGAAAGAAGCCGATATAATCCTCTGGGATGGAGGAAACAACGACTTCCCATTCTACGAGCCAGACCTTTGGATTGTTGTAGCTGACCCGCACAGACCCGGACACGAGCTCAAGTACCACCCAGGTGAGACCAACTTCAGAGCTGCTGATGTCATAATCATCAACAAGATTGAGACAGCTTACCCCGAGAACGTGCAGAAGGTCAGAGAGAACATCGAGAAAGTCAATCCAAACGCTATTGTTATTGAAGCAGCGTCACCAATCTTCGTTGACAAGCCAGAATTAATCAAGGGCAAGCGCGTTTTAGTTGTTGAAGATGGTCCAACACTCACACACGGCGGCATGAAGTACGGTGCCGGTTATGTTGCTGCCAAGAAGTTCGGTGCTAAGGAAATCATTGACCCAAGACCATATGCAGTTGGTTCAATAGTTGAGACTTACAAGAAGTATCCACACTTAGATGTCATTCTCCCAGCAATGGGATACAGTCCAAAGCAGATAAAGGAGCTTGAAGAAACTATCAACAGAGCAGATGCTGATGTCGTCGTCATTGGAACACCAATTGACTTGAGAAGAATCCTAAACATCAACAAGCCAGCCGTCAGAGTCCGCTATGAGCTCGAGGAAATTGGGCAGCCAAAGCTCTACGACATCCTCAAAGACTTCGTCGAGAAGTGCGGGAAGCTCAAGAAGAAAGAGTGATCTCCTTAATCTTTTCCACTTTTCTTGTCATTTTATTCAGTTGAGTTTTTATACCTCCTTTGTAATTATTATCTGGTGGTGCAGTTATGAAACCTATAATAGGCATTGTTGCTCAGTTTGATTGGGAAACTGGTGCTCTGACAATAAATGACATGTACGTCAAAAGAATTAAAAAGGCTGGGGGAATTCCAGTTGCAATTCCTCCTCTTGTTGGAATAACAGACGTTCTTGAGGCTATAGACGGCCTAATTTTCCCAGAGGGTCCAGATATACACCCTAAATACTACGGAGGCGAGCTGACGACGAAAATAAGAAGTCTAGATGTGCAGAGAGATGAGTTTGAGTTAACATTAATAAAAGCTGCTCTTGAGAGAAATCTACCCCTTTTAGGTATTGGAAGAGGTGCTCAAGCGTTAAACGTTGCTCTTGGAGGCAGCCTATATCAAGATGTCGTTAGCGAAATTCCAAAGGCAATAAAGCATGACTGGACAAGCGGTGGCAAATTTTTAGTGCATCCCAGCTGCAAAGTCCATGAAGTCAGGATAAAAACTAACTCAATGCTGTTTGAGATTCTAAAGGAAAAATTAAACATTGAAGGAACAAATGAGGTATTTATCGGCGTTAACAGCTTCCATCATCAAGCCATCAGAAAGCTTGGCGAAGGCATTAAACCCGTTGCCTATGCTGACGATGGCATAATTGAAGGTATTGAGATTCCAGAAAAATTCGCTATCGGCGTCCAGTGGCTTGCGGAATATCTGGATGAAATGCAGCCCCTCTTTGATGCACTAGTTGAAAAAGCACTTGAATACAAGAAGAGCAAAATTAAAGAAGAAATAAGAGAGGAAATTAGGAGACAAGAGAGCGAGACAGGAAAAGCTGCGGAAAAGATAGTTGAGGAAATCATAGAGGAACTAAGTGAGAGCCATCGCACGTAGGATAAGAATAGTAGCCTTCTCTGCATGAGCCAAAGGAAATCCCTTTCTCTTCAATGATTCTTCTTGCCTCCTCCAAGATTTTCATTCTGAAGTCTTTGGGCAAGTAGGAATAGCCACCAATTTTTTCTCCTTTTCTATACAGTGGCTCAAGCTTCTTCATGAGTGCTGGAAACTTCGCTTTCATTCTTTTCCATGAATCTGCTCTGAGCTTCAGAGTTGAAACTGTTATATGGGAGACAAAGCTTAATGCATTGACAGTTTCCTCAAAGTCTTCCCATGTGTAAAAGGGTATTATCGGGTCTATCCTTGCATAAACTGGAATTCCACTATCTTTTGCTCTTTTTAGAGCTCTTATTCTGTCTTTAGGTGAGGGAGCATTTGGCTCTAATGCCTTAGCTTTTTCTTCATCTATTGTCGTCACTGTTATGCCAACAGCACATTTGAGTTCTCTTAGAATGTCCAAATCACGCTTAAAAATATCTGATTTTGTTAAGATCATGCACCTCACGTTGTATCTTTTGAAGAGCTGTAGAACTTTTCGTGTAATGCCAAATTGCCTCTCAATCGTTGGGTACGGATCAGAAGAGTAGGAGAGCGAGATTATAAACCTTTTATCAAATTTTCTGAGTTCCCTTTCTAGTGTAGGAAGAAGATTTTCTTTAATTCTAACCTTAAAAGCTTTGGGAATATAAGCGGTTATGTAGCAGTAGACACAGGCATGGTCGCAACCAGTATAAACGTTTAGCGTGTATTTGAAAGGACATGTGCAGAGCTTCGATTTCCAGGGGTCAAACGGCCTTATATACATGAAAGAAAGTTCGCAAAGCTATTTAAAAAGCATTTTCCCTACTATTTGATGGGTGGTCAAATGATAGCAGGAAAAGTTAAGTGGCTTGGAGATGAAAAATTTGAAGCAAGTGTTGAAGAGGGAGGAAAGATAATCTTTGGAGAAAAGGGCATCTCTCCTATGAGAACTCTGCTTTTAGCTGTTGCTGGATGCACTGCTATCGATGTTGTCATGATTCTCCAAAAGATGAGAGAGCCAATCGAGGGACTTGAAGTTGAGATAAGCGGGGAAAGGAGAGAAGAACATCCAAGGATTTACAAAAAGGTCCACATCCACTATAAAATCTATGGAAATGTAAGGCCAGAGAAGGCTAAGCGAGCAATAGAACTCAGTCAAAACAAATATTGCTCAGCCTCAGCCCATTTGAAGCTCAGTGGAACTGAGGTTACATACACATTTGAGGTCATCAATGAATGAAGTTTTACAAGCATGAAAAACTTTAAATGTTTGGACTTCATAGACTATTTCAAGGTGAGCTGAATGAGAGGAGAGCTGATTAGGGTTTTAAGTGCAGTTGAAGAAAAGGCCAACGAGCTCAAGATGGACGGTTTTGAGCCAGATATTGTTCTCTTTGGAAAAGAGGCTTATGAGTTCTTAAAGGCTCAAGTTGATGAGGAATTTGGTGGAGATGAAAAGGTCACAGAGATTTCAGGCTTAAAGGTAAAACTCCTTGAAGAGCTTGGCAAAGATGCTGTTGTTATAGACTCCAAAATGCTTGGAGTTGGACTGGGAGGAGCAAAGAGGATAAGGGTAATTAAAGATTAAGTTTGTAACCATCAAGAATCAGCAAACTCAAAGCAATTGCCATTATATCTGCCAAGCTCCCAGGATTCCTTAAATCTCCCTTTTCTCTTAGGAATTTATCCAGTTCGTTAATGCTGAGATTTCCATCCAATACTTCTTTTGCCGTCCTCATTACGAGTTCAGCCTCAGCCTTTCCAGCTTTTCTGATAATAAGGGTGTCGGGTGTTGATGCTAGGAGTTCGATAAACGCCTTTAAAACAGCTTCTTCGAGGTTAAATTCTTCAGTCAGTTCTTTGAGTCTTAGGAATGTTTTGTAACTAAGCTCATAACTATTTATCCATTCACAAAAGATTAGCTCCCTTTCACAGCTAATTTCTGCTAAACGCTTGAGGTTAATCCTATCTTTAAAAAGTTCATCAAAAACATTCTCATCGTAAACATCATATTTAACTCCACTCTTTATTCCTTTAGGATTAGCAATTCTTATGGCTTTATAGAACTCCATTGTGTCTCTAACTGTTGAGTGTTCAATTAATCTTTTTGCAACTTCTCCGGCATCATAGATATGTCTTGAAATAACTAGAGCAATTACGAGAGGAATCTCCAGTGCTATTATGCCAAAATTGGGATTTGCATCTTGCACAGCTTTTGCATTTTGGACAGCCCTCTTTATCAGTTCTCCTATATTAGCTTCACTTAACTGGTAATATCCTCTCCTAATCAATTTGCCTACTTCTGTTGCTTCATAGAGTATATCAACAACGGCCACATTTCCAAAGAGAAAATGATAAAGAGTCAAATCCTCAAAATCCCGAAACCTATTTACATTGCCGGGCTTCGGGATTGCAGCCTCGAGTAAAGGTCCAAGTGTGAAAGCTTTTATTATTTTCCACCTCTCCATTTCTATCAGCTCACCTTGACTCTTCCTATTACGCTGTCAACTATCAGCTTTAATGTTTTTATGCCGCTTTCATTGGAATTGATTTCAAGCTTTGTTGCGGAGTCTCTTATGACTGGAATCACTTTATATTCTGGAGGTACATCGATTGTTACATCTCCGATTCCGTCCTCTATTGTAATCTGGGAGCAGTCCTCAACTTCTATGTTGAAATCCCCAACGAAGTCGCTTAGATATAGCTCTTCACTTTTCAGTTTTGAGAGGTCGAATCTTCCAACGGTGTTTTTTATTGTGAGTTTGCTTAGACTGTCTTCGAGATTTATGTAATAGTCTCCCACAGTGTCGCTTATTTCAAGGCTCTTTAAGAGACCTTTTCCTACTTCCACAATCAGCTTGCCGTTTTTATATCTGCTACACATCTTAGTGCATTTAAGAATGAGGACATTCCCATCTACTTCTGCTTGAATGGGAAGATTTGAGACAACTTTTATTGAATCCCCTTCGGTGCTTACTATTTTAGTTCCAGCTACAATGTCCTGAATAATTAGCTCAGAGGCTTGGAATTCTCCGATGGTATGCATCTCCCCTTCAATTTTCTCTTCAAAAAACCAGTCTCCTATCGAGTACCAAGTAGTAGTGCCGACGTCAGGAGTTACTAGGTAAAGAGCAACATAGAGGACAAAAATTGTACCGATTGCAGTTCTCCAAGCTCTATTCTTTGAGAGCAAGTACAATCCAAAGCAAACAAGAGCAACGCCCCAAAATGATGCTTTTATGTAATGAGCATAGGGGGCCAAGTATGTTACTGTCTCGGGGTAAAATTTTTTAAGCAGTATTAAAGCCCCAAGGAACAAAAAGAAAAGTCCAAGCGTTCTTCCCATGTTTTCACCCCCTCACCAGCAGGTATATTCCAAATAAGAGCAACAGCACTGCCAAAAGAATGTCCCCTTGAAGATACCACATGAAGGGAGTGATCTTTCTTAAAATTAAAACTCCTCCAAGAATTATCAAAATCAACGCAAGAATCTTTTCATTGTCACCTTTAGCCGTTGATACTGGTTTTTTGGAGCTAAATGCTTGTGTTAAGGTTTCATCAATTTCTTTTGCTATCTTTTCGGCTTTTTCAGGGAGCTTATCAAGAGATATCTCTTCCCCAGGTTCTTCCGGCATTATGAGAGCTAGAACGAAGTAGAGCAGTATCGCTGTTACAGGAGCCAAAAAGAGTAGGACTATGTAGATTATCCTTACAACTGTAGGATCAACATCAAGGTACTTTGCTATTCCTCCTAAAACACCCAAAAATATTCTCTCATCCTTTGCACGATAAAGTCTCTTCTTCATTTCTACACCTCCATATACAAGTTCAGTGCTCACAACCTATATAAACAATGGTTATTCTTAATCACAAAATCTCACGAAGAACATATAAGAATTACTATTAAAAAAAGTTAGAGAAGAGGATCACTTTAGCAGCTTAACAAACTCCCTCATCCAGGCGTATAGGTCACCAGGGTGCCTTGAGCTTACCCAATTTCCATCGACGACAACTTCTTTGTCGATAAACTCTGCACCGGCGTTTATCAAATCGTCTTTAATTGTTATTACACATGTTCCCTTTCTGCCTTTTAGAACACCAGCTGAGATTAGAATTTGAGGCCCATGACATATTGTCGCCACTGGCTTTCCATCATTGAACATCTTTCTTGCTATTGCCACAGCTTTTTCATTAATCCTGACTCTCTCTGGTGCTTTTCCTCCTGGGAGAACAAGAGCGTCGAATTCGTCCGGGTCAACTTCATCAAAAGTTAAATCAACCTTAACTTTGTAGCCGTGCTTTCCAGTTATGTAATCCTTCTTGTTGCTTGCTACAAACACTTCATGACCTTCTTCCTTTATACGGTGAAGCGGGTAAATCAGCTCAATATCTTCAAAATCATCTGCACTCAAAAACAACACTTTCACTCTATACACCTCCATAATAACGTTCAGATAAAAATTAGAATTGAGCCCTTATAAGCATTTTCATTCAAGAATGGACAAAAATGAGTAATAAACTTTAGAGCGGTAATTCAGTTGTTTCCTTATGAACTTTGAGAACTACCATTGTGTGGGTTGCTTCAACTCCCTCAATTTCCCCAATCCTATCAAGGAATTCATTCAGCTCTTCGCTGCCTCTTGTTCTAATCTTAACTATCATGTCGTAATCTCCTGTAGTCTCATAAATCTCAACAATTTCGGGGTACTTAACGAGCTCCTTAGCAACGTGAGCATATTTTCCAGCTTTTGCTTTAATCAAAATAAATGACAACATTGTAAATCCGAGGGCTTCTGGGTCAAGGATAACGGTGAACTTTTTAATTACGCCGTTTTCTTTAAGCTTCTTTATCCTCTCATAAATAGTTGATTCGGCCAATCCGACAGCCTTAGAAATCTCCCTTAGAGGGGTCCGGCTGTTCTTTTGAAGTACTCCTAAAATTTTTTTGTCGGTTTCATCTAAAGTAGCTCTCACCATTGCTCACCCTTCTAAAATTTTTCGAGAAACTATATAAATTTGACGACATTTGAACGAAAAGTATTGGGAACCATATATTTATAAAACCACCCCCATTAACATCTAATGCGAGAGTGGAGCTTTTAGAGAGAGGTGATTTCTATGCCGACTAATGTTACAGCAGAGTACTTAGCAGCCGAGGAAGAATATAGGAACGCGAGGACAATTGCAGAGAAAATTAGGGCACTTGAAAAAATGTATGCAACTGTTCCAAAGCACAAAGGAACAGAAAAGCTCAGACTCCAAATAAAGCGAAGATTAGCAGAGCTTAGAAAAGAACTCGAAAAGCAGCGGAGCCTAAAGAAGGGAGGAGGGTATTCTTTTAGTGTCAAAAAGGAGGGTGCAGCCCAGATAGTCCTTGCTGGTCTTCCAAATGTGGGTAAATCCTCTCTTCTAAGGCAGCTTACTGGAGTAGATACTGATGTTGCCGATTATCCATTCACAACTGTTGAGCCTATTCCAGGAATGATGAAACACAAAGACGTTCAAATCCAGATAGTTGAGGTTCCGGGTTTAGTTGAAGGTGCAGCATTGGGGAAAGGAATGGGAACTCAGCTTTTAGCTGTGATTAGGAATGCTGATGCAATTGCCATTGTTATTGACCTCTCACAGGATCCTATCAAGCAGATGGAAATAATTTTGAAAGAGTTTGAAAGAGCTGGAATAAAACTCAACAAGAGAAGACCCAGAATCGAAATCAAGAAGATGCCCTATGGGGGAATTATAATTAACGGGCAGGAGAACATCAAGGGCGACATTGAGGAAGTTATGAGGATGCTCCGTGAGGAGAAAATCCATTCAGCTGAGATAACCGTTAAAGAGCCTGTAACCCTTGAAGAGTTTGCTGATGCTTTAGATGATAGCTTGGTTTGGAGGAGGGCTATCATTATCGCAAACAAGGGCGATGCTCCTGGAAGCAAAGAGAATTATGAAAAATTGGTCAAGGCCTATGGAGACCGCTTTAAGATAGTCCCGGTTTCAGCGACGAAGGGAATAAATATTGAGAAGCTTAAGGATGCGCTTTATGATCTAGCTGGAATAATTAGGATTTTCACTAAATCACCAGGAGAGGAGCCAGCTTATCCCCCAATTGCCCTTAAAAAAGGTGCGACCGTTTTGGATGTTGCAAAGAGAATTCACAAGGACTTTGCTAAGAACTTCAAATATGCGAGGGTGTGGGGCAAGAGCGTAAAGTTCCCAGGGCAGAGGGTCGGAGCAGACCATGTATTAGAGGATGGTGACATTGTTGAAATTCATGCCCGATGATAAAGATATTGGCTATGCAAAGACCGAGAGGCTCTTTGTTGTGTCCAGTTTTTAGGTATTCTTGGGTTTTTGGTGGGCTTTATGTGGCATCAAAACTCCTAAGTTATGCAAAATATGGACAGTTATAAGCACACTTGTTTTCTCTTTAATTCCCTCGACTTATTTCGATAAAAAGCATGGCTTGAAGTTGCTGAATACACTAAGTCAAAAGACCTTAGAGAGGCAGTAGGGCGGAGGTGGAATAACTTTCTCTTAGTGCTATTCTTAGTTGGATTTATCACGCTTTATTTTGCTCGTCATGAGTTCATTGACGCCTTAAAAGATCTGCCAACCCTGCGGTAATCTTTGCTATCGGCTGCGTATCATGATTGTCGGCAAAGAGCCAGATTGGAAATGTTGCTTAGTTTAAAGCTAAGAGTCTTGCTTGACTTCCTTTTCTTTTAACTTTTGGTTTAAAACTATAAGTTTTAATATCAAGGTTTATAAGTTTTAAAGAGTTTTACGATTATGAAACTATAAGACCAAAATCAAAGAAGGTGATATCATGCGTCCTTTGGACCTGTATGAGAAGGACTCTTCTAAAAAGGTTACAATATATTTTGAAGGAAAGTCCTTGGAGGCATACGAAGGAGAGCCGATTCACGTTGCACTGCTTGCAAATGGAATAAAATGGATTACATTAAGCGGACATGGGAGAAAGAGAGGAGCATTTACTTTTGGCCCTGTCCTTGTAACTATCAACGGTGTTAGAAACTATGATGGTAGAAAAACTAAAGTCTGGGATGGGATGAAAATTGAAATGCAGAGCTACATGGAGCCACTGCCAGAGCATTTAGGAGAGACTGGAAAAGTAGAAAGACATTATACGGATGTTGTGATTGTTGGCAGCGGTGCTGCGGGATTAGGAGCTGCTTTAGAAATGCAAGATGATTTGGATATCATGATTTTTGAGGAAAAAGGAAAGCTAGGTTGGGGTCTGTTAAAGAGGAGCACACCTCTCAGTAACGGCAAGAAGTCGAAAGAGTTCAGAAAGGAACTTGTTGAAAAGCTGAGGGCTAAAGCATTTACAAGAACACCTGTCCTTGGTGTCTTCCGTAATGGAGAGTATTTCATTGTGGTTGCAAATAGAGGGAATGATCTGATAGAAGTTACTACTAAGAGAATCGTCATCTCAACAGGTGGAATAGCAAAATTTGCGCTATTTGAGAACAACGAAATGCCTGGAGTCTTTAGAGAGGATTTTGTTCTTGAATTGCTAAACATCTGGGGCGTCAAGCCTGGGAACAAGATAACACTCTACGGCAGCAATTCTCAAAACATTGCAAAGGAATTGAAAAATCACGGTCTGAATTATACGCTCATTGAGGTCCCAATAGTAAGGGCAGAAGGCAAAAATGAAGTTGAGAGAGTTATAGATGCAGAAGGGAACGTCTATGAAACAGATGCTCTAATCATAGCGGAGGGATATAGGCCAGATATACATTTAGCACAGCAAGTTGGAGCTGAGATAACATATGTAGAAGAATTGGGTGGATACATTCCTCTGAGAAATAAGAGAAACGAGGTTGTTGACGGAGTTTACATAGCTGGAAACGCTTCTTGGATTAAAGGGGGTTATGAGAACTATCTTGAGGGCAGATTGATCGGAGCTTATATCCTTGAAGAATTTAGGTTCAAAAGCAATGCTAACCATATAAAGGCGGAATTTTTCAAGAAAATTGGAGATAAGGCGTCTCTTCTCGAGGAGGTGATTTTATGATCAAGCTCAACATTGATTTGGAGAAAGTCAATCCCGAGAAAGTCTTTATCTGTGGATGTGATGTTACGCTGAAAGACATCCTCGACTTAATTGATCAGGGGATTACAGACATCCAATTGATTAAAAGGTTAACCCATGTAGGCATGGGGTTCTGCCAAGGGAGATACTGCATTGACACAGTGGCTCAGATAATTGCATGGAGAACGGGGAAGAACTTGAAGGAGATAAAGCTGCCCGTTGCCAGAATGCCCGTCAGACCAGTGAAGATGAAGGTGATGGCAAATGAGGAGTGAGATTGTTATCATTGGCGGTGGAATCGTTGGAGTTACACTTGCTTATGAGCTTGCAAAGAGGGGAGAGGATGTTACAGTACTGGAAAAGAAGTATATCGGCTCAGGTTCAACTTTCAGGTGTGGAACTGGGATAAGACAGCAGTTTACTGATGAGGCCAACATTAGGGTTATGAGACGCTCAGTTGAGCTGTGGAAAAAATACAGTGAGGAGCTTAATTTTCCGTTTAAACAAACGGGATATCTGTTTCTTTTGTATGATGATGGAGAGGTGAAGGAATTCAAAAGGAACATCAAGCTTCAGAACAAGTTTGGTGTTCCCACGAGGCTGATAACTCCAGAAGAAGCTAAGGAAATTGTTCCTCTTTTGGATACAAGTGAAGTAATTGCAGCATCTTGGAACCCAACTGATGGAAAGGCTGACCCATTCTTTGCCACAACTGCGTTTGCAAAGGAAGCAGAGAAACTTGGTGCCAAAATCCTTGAGTACACTGAAGCCAAGGACATAATAGTTGAAAACGGTGAAATTAAGGGCGTAAAAACGAACAAAGGTGTTATAGAGACAGGGATTGTTATCAATGCAGCAAATGCATGGGCTAAGCTCATCAATGCAATGGCTAAAATCCCAATTAGAATCCCGATTGAGCCATACAAGCATCAAGGAGTTATCACACAGCCGCTCAAAGAGGGGCAAATTAATCCAATGGTTATATCCCTCAAATATAATGATACATATCTAACCCAAACAGATCATGGAGGGATAATTGGCGGTGTAGGTATTGAGTACGGCCCTACCTACGATTTGACGCCTACTTATGAGTTCATAAGGGAAGTCAGCAAGGCCTTTACAAAGATAATCCCCGCTCTCGGAGAACTTCTGATACTTAGAACGTGGGCGGGATTTTATGCTAAAACACCAGACAGCAACCCGGTGATTGGAAGAATAAAAGAGATAGACGAATTCTACATTGCTGCTGGCTTTAGCGGACACGGCTTCATGATGGCTCCGGCGGTTGCTGAGATGCTTGCAGATTTGATAACGAGAGGAAAGACAGATTTGCCGATTGAATGGTATGACCCGTATCGCTTTGAGAGGGGAGAGCTCAGAGAGACAGCTCTGCAGATGGGATGAGAATCTATTGAAAATTTTTCACTGATTAGCTGATTATTTTTGTATTTGTCCATTTTTCTCGCTTAAAATCCAAAATAGAAAACAACCAAAGGTGCAAAACTTTTTTATGAAAAAATCCTCATAAATAAGGTTTTATATATTTCATGCTGGTGAAACATAATGCGTCTCACTGAACATCCTATTCTGAATTTTCAAGAAAAGCGTAGCAAAAAAGTCACAATCTATTTTGAAGGGCAACCAATTGAAGCATATGAAGGAGAGACAATAGTCACGGCATTACACGCTGCAGGCATAAGGGTTCTTGGGTACACTCCTAACAAACACAAACCCCGCGGCTTGTTCTGTGCAATTGGAAAGTGTGCTTCGTGTTTAATGACAGTAAATGGAATTCCAAACGTAAGAACTTGTATAACCCTTGTTGAGGATGGTATGAGGATAGAGAGACAAAAAGGCAAACCAAAGTTGCCCAAGGATGTAAAGCCTCCAAAATGGAAGGATGCAAAAAAGGTTTCTGGGGATATTGTAATTATTGGCGGTGGTCCAGCAGGTCTAATGGCAGCAATAAATGCTGCCGATGCTGGAGCCAAAGTTATCCTTCTTGATGAAAACCCAATGCTCGGAGGTCAGTTGGTAAAGCAGACCCATAAGTTCTTCGGAAAAAGGGAACAGTTTGCGGGAGTTAGGGGAGTCAAGATAGCAGAAATTTTAGAGGAAGAGGTTAGAAAAAGAGAAAACATTGAGATTTTCCTTGAAACTTCAGCGATAATGCTTCTCCAAGAGGGAGATGAAAAGCTTGTAGTTGGGGTTAGGAAAAATAAAGAGCTGATTGAGTTTAGAGGAAAAGCCGTTATTGTGGCAACTGGAGCAATGGAAAAGATGATACCTTTTGAAGGTAATGACTTACCGGGCGTTTATGGGGCAGGAGCAATTCAAACGCTCATGAACACTTACGGGGTCAAACCGGGAGAGAGGGTTCTTATTGTTGGTGCTGGAAACGTTGGATTAATCTTAGCCTATCAGCTGATTCAAGCTGGCGTTGAAGTAAAAGCGATAGTTGAGGCTATGCCAAAGATTGGAGGCTATTTCGTCCACGCAGCAAAGGTTAGAAGATTAGGCATTCCAATCCTAACAAGACACACGATTCTTAGAGCTGAAGGAAAAGAAAAGGTTGAGAGAGCAGTTGTTGCCCAAATTGACGAGAGATGGAGACCAATTCCGGGAACCGAGAAGGTATTTGATATTGATGTAATTGCCTTAGCTGTTGGATTGAGACCAAGCATAGAGCTTCTTCATCAGGTTGGCTGTCAGATTAAATACGTCCCAGAACTTGGAGGGCACGTTGTGATTAGGGACAGCAGAATGGAAACGACAATTAGGGGAATCTTTGTTGCAGGAGATTCAGCGGGGATTGAGGAGGCAACAACGGCAATGCTTGAGGGCAAAATAGCTGGAATCGCTGCTGCTCTGGAAATTGGCATCGCCTCACCAGAATGGCTACGGGAAATAGAAAAAGCTCAGAAGGAGCTTGATGAGTTTAGAGCTGGACCATTTGGTAGGAAAGTTCTTGAGGGCATTAAGAAGGTGGTGATAGAATGAGTGAAATCCCGCACTACCTCAGAGAGGGATTCATAACAGTTGAAGAGCTCAAGCAGATTATAAAGCTTCCCAGCGAAGAAAGATTGAGAAAGAGACCCGTTGCGATTCCGGAATGTCCACAAGAAATTCCCTGTACGCCATGTAAGGAAATCTGTCCTACAAATGCTGTCCTCATGGAAAATCCGAATGCAATTCCAATTGTTGATTACGAGAAGTGTATCGGCTGTTCTCTCTGTGTGCAGATTTGTCCCGGCTTGGCGTTCTTCATGGTTCACTACGTTGGAGATAAAGCCAGAGTGACCATGCCTCATGAGCTTTTACCAGTCCCAAAGGTTGGAGAGGAAGTGGTTCTGCTCAATAGAGTTGGAGAAGAAGTGGGAAGAGGAAAAGTGATTACGGTAGTCCCAAGAGAGAAGAGCAAGGGGGATACACCAATAATAACCGTAGAGATGCCAATTGAGCTCGCTTGGGAAGTTAGGGCTGTCAAGGTGGTGAGAGGATGAGCGATAAGAAAAACATCATAATTTGTCGCTGTAATGAAGTTACCCAAGAAGAGATTGAGGCTTTAATTGACCAGGGAATCACCGACATTGAGATGATAAAGAGGCTTCTAAGAATTGGCATGGGGCCGTGTCAAGGGAGGACTTGTCTTCCGATGGTAGTTTCAATCCTCGCAAGGAAGACTGGTAAAAAACCAGAGGAGATCAAGCTTCCTGCAACGAGAATCCCTGTGAGACCTGTTCCAGCTGGAGTATTAGTAGGTGAGATGGAGAGTGATGAGAATGAAGAGTAAAGCCGAAGTTGTTATTATCGGCGGCGGAAGCACAGGGACTTCAATTGCCTATCACTTGGCAAAACTTGGCGTTGAGGACGTTGTTTTGCTTGAGAAGAACTATCTCGGCTCGGGCTCAACTTTCAGGTGTGCTTCTGGAATCAGGGCACAATTTACAGATGAAGCCAATATAAAGCTCCAAAAATACAACATTGAGAGATGGAAAAATTTGAGCGAGGAGCTTGAATATGATATCCACTTTAAACAAACTGGATATCTGTTTTTAGCGACTACTGAGGAAGAAGTCGAAGCTTTCAAGCAGAATATAAAGCTCCAAAACAAGTTTGGAGTTCCCACGAGGCTTATTGATATGGACGAAGCTAAGGAAATTGTCCCTCCCCTCAATACAGAGCCTTTCTTAGCGGGAGCATGGAATCCAGCAGATGGAAAAGCATGCCCATTTAGGGTAGTCTATGCATTTGCAAGGAAAGCTAGGGAAATGGGAGTTGAAATATATGAGCACACACCAGTGACTGGACTTATTGTTGAGAACGGGGAGATTAAGGGAGTGAAAACAGAGAAAGGTGTGATAAAGACTGGCATAGTCGTGAATGCTGCAAATGCTTGGGCGCCGATAATAAATGAAATGGCTGGATTGGAGAGAGATTTTATCCCAATAAGGCCGTATAAGCACCAAATAGTAAAAACTGAACCAATAGCTCCTGGCCAAATTGAGCCTTTAACATGCCCTCCAGCGTGGAACGACTCTTATGTTATACAAGATGGTGAAGATGGCGGTGTCATGTGCGGAACTGGGCTTGAAAAAGAGCCTTTAAGCCTAGATGATGTCCAGCCAACTTATGATTTCCTAAGAGAGGTCTTGAAATGGGCGACAAAAATTATTCCGGCTTTGAAGTATGTGCATGTCGTTAGGCAATGGGCTGGATTTTATGCAAAAACTCCAGACAGCAATCCCGCAATTGGGAGGATTCAGTATGTAGATGAGCTTTACATTGCTGCAGGCTTCTCTGGGCACGGCTTTATGATGGCTCCTGGAGTTGGTGAGGCAATTGCAGAGCTGATAGTGAAAGGAAAGAGCAAAGTTCCACTTGACTGGGAGTGGTATGACCCACACAGATTCGAGCGTGGAGAATTGAGAAGTACAGCATTCCAGATTGGCTGAGTTTTTGTTTTTCTTTTATATTTCAACAGAACTGAGGATTTGTGAACTAATGGTTTTTGCATTCACAAACTCTTTTTAAGTTTGAACAAATTCGAAGAGGTTAGGAAGCGAAGCTCTTCTAGTAAAGGGAATAAGGAACTAAGCTCTTGAAGAACTGGCAAAAGATGACATTTAAACTAGGATAAACGGGCTTTGATCAAACTTTCTCAGAAGAGTTTGTTGTGGTGCGGGGGCCGGGATTTGAACCCGGGAACCCCTGCGGGACGGGACCCTAAATCCCGCGCCTTTGACCAGGCTCGGCAACCCCCGCTCAGCATTAATGAAATATGCTGGATATTTAAAGGTTTCTGAGGCAAGCTTAAATACAACAATGTGCAAAATTATTTTGGGTCGGTTTAATGTATAGAGTCATTTCTCCGGGGAGAGTCAATTTAATTGGCGAGCATACGGATTACACTTTTGGTTACGTTATGCCGATGGATGTAAATCTTTACACAGTTATTGAAGGCGAAAAAAGCGAAGTTGTGGAGTTATATTCGGAGCATTTCAACGAGAGAAAGACTTTTGAGCTGGACAGCTTTCAAAAGGAAAATTCATGGGTTGATTACGTTAAAGGAATTTACAAGGTTCTCTTTGATGCAGGTTTCAGACCTAGAGGGATTAAAGGGAGGATAAGCGGCAATCTACCGATTGGGGCTGGATTAAGCTCTTCAGCAAGTTTTGAACTTGCAATAATGCAGTTTCTGAATGAAGCATATAACTTGGGGATTCCAAGAAAAGATATGGCACTCCTTGCACAAAAGGCAGAGAATGAGTTTGTTGGTGTTCCTTGTGGTATAATGGATCAATTTGTGATAGCTCTAGGAAAAGGGGGACATGCCATGTTCATTGATACTGAAACTCTTCACTATGAGTACATACCTCTTCCCAAGGATATGCAAGTTCTGGTCTTTTACACTGGGATTAAGAGAGAACTCGCTTCTTCTGCCTATGTTGATAGAAAGAGAATGGCGGAAAAAATTCTCAAACGCATAGGAAAGAAATCCTCAAAGGAAGTAATTGAGAGAGACTTAAGAGGATTACCGGGAATTTATAAGAAGCGCTTTGCTTACATTATAAGAGAAAATGAAAGAGTTCTAAAAGCAAAAGAAGCCCTCAAAAAGGGGATATAGAGAAATTTGGAAGAATTCTTACGGAGGCACATTGGGACATAGCTGAGAATTATGGTGTCAGCTGTGGAGAACTTGACTTTTTTGTGAGAAAAGTTGTCAAGCTTGGAGCCTATGGAGCAAGACTAACGGGAGCGGGCTTTGGGGGAACGGCAATAGCTATTGTAGATAAAGAAAAGGCTGAAGAGATTGCGGAGAAAATGTTGAGAGAATACACTAAGGTATTCAATTGGAAAGCCCGCTATTTTTTAGTTGAAGCTTCTGATGGGGTTAGAATGATTTAGGTGATTACAATGGCAAATGCCTTGGTCTTTCATGCAAACCTCCAGTACGCTGAAATTCCAAAGAGTGAGATTCCAAAAGTTGTTAAAAAGTCATATATTCCAACAATCTCGGAGCTCATAAAAAGCGAGATTCCTTTTGCTTTGAATATTACGGGTTTTTCTCTCCAGTATTTGCCAAAAGACCTGATAACACTCATAAAAGAAGGTATTGAAAGCGATCTAGTTGAGATTACTGGCACTGCTTACACTCATGCTATTCTGCCTCTCCTTCCCTTGGATAGGGTAGAGGCACAGATAATGAAGGACATAGCAGTTAAAGAGAGAACTTTTGAAGTGAAACCGAAGATCTTCTGGCTTCCCGAATTAGCTTACGATCCTATAATACCTGCCATCTTAAGAGACTGTGGTTATGACGAAGTCTTTGTTGATGGGGAAGCGTTGCTTTTCTCAAATCACTTAAATTCAGCAATTAAGCCCATAAAACCTCTTTATCCGCATTTAATTAAAGCACAAAGAAGAGAGGGATTCCTATATTGGAATTACCTTCTCGGTCTGAGAGAGCTAAAAAATGCAATAAAGCTTGTATTTAGTGAAAAAGTGACTCTTGAAGCGGTAAAAGAAATAACAGGCATCCCAGTGTGGGTAGCAGTTAACACTGCCGTTATGCTCGGAATAGGTGGATTTCCGCTGATGAACATTAAGAAAGCCGTGAAGTGGATTAAAGGATTGGAT
This sequence comes from Thermococcus sp. LS2, assembly GCF_012027375.1. Taxonomy (NCBI): domain Archaea; kingdom Methanobacteriati; phylum Methanobacteriota; class Thermococci; order Thermococcales; family Thermococcaceae; genus Thermococcus; species Thermococcus sp. LS2. Next base: position 61,356 of record NZ_SNUI01000008.1, read on the forward strand.
GAAGTAATATTGTATGGCACTGACCTGGAGTTTTTCGGATACAGGGATTTAGCAGGTTACGTATTGAGCATTCAGAGGCTTAAAGAACTGATAAATGAGCTTAACAATGAGATTGTTCTTCCAAGCAAGCTGAAACACAGCGGAAGGAATCTTTACCTAAGAACTTCAAGCTGGGCACCGGATAAAAGTTTAGATATTTGGACGAAAGATTGGGGAAATCAAAGATTGAACATGCTTTTGTGGGAGTTGAAGTGGGAACATGCGTTTTTAGCTGAAAACAGTGATGCTCGCGGTTGGGAGCCGCTGGCTGAGAGGAGGTTGGACGCTTTTAGAGCTATCTACCAAGCTTGGAGGGAAATTGGGTGATGCGCATTAGGCGTAAAGTTTCTATTGCGCTTCTCGTTTTAATGGCTGCTTTCTTAATGGCTGACCAGAATCTTTTGCCTCCAAATTATCAGCAGATTATGCAGGAGTTCGGCATAAGCGAAACCCAAATGGGATTAGTTTCGACAATCTTTGTTGCAACAAGTGCATTAATAACCCTTATCTGGGGGTTTCTTTCAGACATTGGGCGTAGGAAAAAGCTTCTCGTAGTTGGCGTCCTAATCGGAGAAATTCCATGTTTTTTAACAGCATTTGTTCACAGCTATTGGCAGCTTTTGCTCATGCGTCTTTTTACTGGAATTGGGGTTGGTTCAATAATTCCGATAGGATATTCTCTGATAGCGGATATGTTTGAGGAAGAGCACAGAGGAAAAGGCTATGCATACATTCAAACTGCTTTCGGATTTGGGACACTTTTTGGAATGATAGTTGCTGGACTAATAGTGAGCTGGAGGCCGCCGTTTATAATAGCATCAGTTCCAAACTTTATCCTCGCACCTCTGTTCTATCTGATAGCAGAAGAACCTAAGAGAGGCGAGGGGGAGAAAGTTCTGAAGGAGGTTCTCGAAAAAGGTTACGAGTACACTTACAAGCTCAGCTGGGATGTTGTTAAAAAGTCGTTCCAAACAAAGACAAATCTCTTGATATTCCTCCAAGGATTAAGTGGGACTGTTCCATGGGGCGTTTTAATGTACTGGTTAGTTTCGTTCCTCATTGTTACGAGAGGAATGGCAAAAGATACAGCGACGTTTGTTCTGCTAATCTTAGGGATTGCGACAGTTATAGGAACTCTTGTTGGAGGTTTTGTGGGAGATTATTTTGAAAGAAAGATGAGAGGGGGTAGAGCGATAGTAACAGGCTTGGCGATATTCTTAGGCATGCTTGCAGCTATGGGCGTAATCCTCTATCCACTTCCAAGTCAGCTCAGTATTAAAGGTTGGATTGCTCTTACAGTTTATTCACTTCTCTTTCTCCAGCTGGTGAGCTTTGCTGGGCCGAACGTTACGGCAATAATTTCCCAAGTTAACCTCCCTGAAGACAGAGGCACTGTCTTTGGAGTTTTCAACATAATAGACAACATCGGAAAAGCTCTTGGTCCTCTCTTCGGGGGATTTTTGATAGAAACGCTCAGAAATGCTGGCTACTCAAATGCTTTGGCTTATGAATATGCTCTTATAATTGGCTCGCTCTTCTGGATTCCATGTGCTTTGGTCTGGCTTTGGATTAAAAGGCAATATCCAGAGGATAGGGAGGGAATTCAAGGGATTTTGAAAAAGAGAGCTAAGGAAATCATTGGGAGGGGGAAATATGATGCCGTTTGAAATGCTTAATCAGATGATCGGAAGTTTAGATCAAAAGGAAGCGGTTAGACTTTTATCCCAAAATATGCTCGGAGTTGATTTGGACAATCCTTTTGAAAATGTCAAAAAGGTTCTATGCATCCAGCCACATCCAGACGACTGTGAGCTTGCAATTGGAGGGATTTTGGTTAAGCTTTTCTTGGAAGGAAAGGAAATTGTGTATTTAACGCTGACAGACGGGGCTATGGGGACTAGAGATTTGAGCATCTCTCCCAAAGAGCTTGCTGAGATTAGAAAGAAGGAGCAAGAAAAAGCTGCAAAAGTCATTGGGGTTAAAAAGCTGATATGGTTTAATTACAAAGATACAGAGCTTCCTTATTCCCTCGAAGTAAGAAACAGAATAATAAGCGTAATCCGTGAAGAAAAGCCTGACATTGTCCTAGCCCCGGATCCTTGGCTCCCATATGAGGCTCATCCGGACCATAAGAATGCTGGTCTCTTGGCTTTGGAAGCTGTCTTTTTTGCTCCATTCCCCTACATAAATAAGGATGATCTTGAGAAGGGCTTGACCCCTCATGAAGTCCCACTGGTTGGTTTATATTACACTGCAAGACCTAATTATATCGAGGATGTGACGGATGTTTTTGACATAAAACTTAAAGCCTTAAGGGAGCACAGAAGTCAGTTTGAGAGTAACTGGCACCAATGGGAGCTGTTTATTAGGGCTGTTGGAATGTTCTATGGAAAGAAAATTGGAGTGATGTATGGGGAAGGCATTAAAATTCTTCCAAAGCTACTGTTGCATGTTACTCCCTTCGCAGAGGTGATTTAATGAGGATAGCCTTTATCGGCGCTGGGAGCATCTTTACTCCTTTAGCCCTCTATACGATAGCGAACAGCGAAATTTTGAACAAAGCAGAGATTTACCTCGTTGATATTGATAAAGAGCGGCTAGGATTTATTGAAGCTGTAGGGAGAAAAATTGGCAAAGTTTTTAAGAAAGAGCTGAAAATTTGGACTTTCCGAGACATCCGAGAACTTGAGAAGTTTGGTATTGATTATGCAGTTATATCAGTTGAGAAAGAGCGCTACAAGCGCTGGAGGCTGGATTTTGAGATTCCCCATAAATACGGCATAAAGCAAGTTCTGGGAGAGAACGGCGGTATTGGGGGTTTAAGTCACACCTTACGGGTTGTTCCTTTAGTCTTAGATATTGCAAAAGAGCTGGAGGATATAAACAGTGATGCTCGTGTTTTCATATATTCAAATCCCGAGCCAAGAGTTACGTATGCTGTCTTAAATTACACCAAGCTGAGAAATGTCTATGGGCTGTGCACGGGCTATCTTGAGAGGAAAGAAATGTTAGCTCCCTTGTTGAGGGTTAAAGAAAATCAGATAACTTTCATTGCTGCTGGTCTGAATCACTTCACATGGATCAAGGAGTTTTACATGGATGGGGAAGAAAGTTATGAAAAGCTTGATTCTGCGTTAGAGAAAAATCCAAAGTTTGAGCCTTTGTCCCAGCTCTTATACAGAGCTTTTGGGCTGTTTCCATCGCCTGATGATAACCACATTGGGGAATACTTAAGCTTTGCATGGGATTTAATTCCAGAAGAGAGGAAAGGCTTGAAGTGGATCGAGCGGACAAAAAAAGAGGGAGAGGAAGTTAGAAAGCTTTTGCGGCTGTTCCTCAAGGGTCTCGTGCCCAAGTTCGCATTCAATAAGCTCATCAAGTTCCCGGATATTGCAATGAGCATCGTTGAAGGGATTGAAGGTAAAGAAAAGCTTCAAGAGGCTATAAATGTTCCTAATAAAGGCTACATTAATTTGCCTGAGGGTACTATAGTTGAAGTGCCGGCTGAAGTTTCCCCCAAGGGAGTCAAACCTTTGAAGGTTGAGCTTCCGAGGGAAGTAATACCGATGCTGAGAACTCAAGCAGAGATTCAGAAGCTCTCAGCTGAGGCCGCTGCCGAAGGCAGTTTAGAAAAGGTAGTCAAAGCTATTCTCCTCGATCCCCTTGTGAACAACGCAGAGAACGGCTTAAAAGCTATTGCAGAGCTGATTGAACTCAATTTAGACATGCTTCCTCAGTTCAGCGAAGAGAACATGGAAGAAATCCGAAAAATGATAAAAGGCTAAAACTCCTCGAGACCGTACTTTTCTAACACCTCATCACTTATTTCCTTTTTCTTAGTAATTTCACCGTAAATGTAGGCGCTTCTCCTTGGCTTTCTCTCGAAAGTTTCATAATCAATTTCGATCAGTCCAAATCTCGGTCTGAATCCCTCAGCCCACTCATAGTTGTCCATAAATGACCAGTAAAAGTAGCCGTTGATGTCAAAACCCTCTTTAATAGCCTTGTGGACATACTGCAGATGCTGGACTATGAACTCTATCCTCCACTCATCATCAAGCGTTGCTATGCCGTTTTCCGTTATGTACATTGGTTTTTCGTATCTCGAAAAGCTTCTTATCCCATCATAAATTCCCTTTGGATAAACGCTCCATCCCATATCGGTCTTTCTGCTTACGTTGGCATCTTCAACTATGAAGGGATTCAGCGGATTCCGGCTCTTCTTAACCTTCTGGATGTTGTAGTAGTTTATCCCTATGAAGTCCAAGTCGCTTTCGCTTACTTTATGTTTTTTCATAAAGCCTTCGTAGCTTCCATAGAAAATGCCGTCAATGAAAGCCCAGTTGAAGAGGTAATCAACTCTATCTCTCGCTTCCTTGTCCCTCTTTGAGTCTGAGGCTGGTATGAAGTGCTGGTAGTTCTTAACAATTCCAACCTTGAACTTTCCGTGGAGGATTTCATAGGCTATTGCATGGGCATTTATCATGTTAACAGCAACTTTTCCTGCTATTAGTGGGTTCTTCTTGAATGGGGGCCACATCCCCATAAGATAACTAGCGACAACGTAGACCATCGGCTCGTTGAATGTTGCAACAAGCTCAACACCTTTAAGCTCAGTTATGACGCTGATGTATTCCTCCCAATACTTCAGGTTTTCCTCCTTCTCAAAGCCTCCTTTTAGTGCGAACCATGTCGGCAAGGTGAAGTGATGAATTGTGAGCATTGGAGTTATTCCTTTTTTGTTGAGCAGATTTATGAGTTCTTGGTACTTTATGAGCGCAGCTTCGTTCAGCTTTCCCTCTTCAGGAAATATGCGTGCCCATTCAATCGAGAACCTATAAGCGGGATAACCGAGTGATGCCATCAGCTCTATATCCTCCTTATAAAGCTCCCAGTGGTTGCAGGCTTTTTCAGCCTTGGGAAGCTTTCTCTTCTCAGCCCAGTACCACCAGTCGCTCCACACGTTGTCTCCCTCTATCTGGTAAGAAGAGGTAGCAGTTCCGAGGAGAAATGAGTCTGGGAACTTCGTACAACCACCAAAGATTTTTAGAGGTGAGGAGAAATTAACTTTGTGGTCATTATGAGGGAGCTTCGCTACAATCCTTTAACGGGTCAGTGGATAATGGTTTCTGCCGTTCGAAAACACAGACCTTGGCGTCCTAGAGATTTTTGCCCATTCTGTCCCGGGAGTGAGGAGACGGGCTACGGCTGGGAAGTTTTGATTTTGCCCAACAGATTTCCAATGCTTGATTTTAAAGCCAAGAATCCAGAAAGCAGAGGTTTTTATAAAAAAGCGAGAGCAATTGGGCAGTGCAGCATTATAGTTGAAACTCCGGAGCATGATTTGAAGGATTTGGACGAGCTTTCTCTTGAGCAGATGGTTAAGGTTGTTGGATTATGGAAAAATGTAACTATGGAATTAAAGAATAATCCTCACGTTGCCTACCTTGCAATCTTTCGAAATAAGGGTGAAGAGATTGGTGTCAGCTTAACACATCCACATGGGCAACTCTACGCTTTACCCTTCATCCCGTTAAAAGCTCGGCTGAAGATTGAAAACTCGAGGAGACATTACAAACGCTTTGGTGAGTGTCTCTTCTGCTGCATTATGGAAGAGGAGATACAGGGGAATGAAAGGGTCATTTATGAGAACGATAACTTTGTGCTTTTTATGCCCTTCTTTGCAAACTGGCCTTTTGAAATTCATATCTACCCCAAGAGGCACATTCAATGGCTAACTCAGTTGAATAAAAACGAAATCGAGGACTTGGCTGATAGCTTAAGGGTTGCAACGGCAACGCTTAATGCTCTCTTTGAGAGGCAGATGCCTTATGTGATGAACATTTTTCAGGCACCGTTTAAGGGTAGTTGTGAGTTTTACCATCTGCACATCGAGTTCTATCCGATGCTTAGAGATAGGGATAAGCTGAAATATGCCGCAGGCATTGAGCTCGGCACTTGGGAGTTCACCTACGATGGAGTTCCAGAGGAGAATGCCCAAAAGTTGAAGGAGGCTTGCAGAAAGATAACTAAAAGGATCGGGGCTAAGGGGAAATGCTTTTAGAGTTTAATCCCAGCCCTCTCATTCACTTTCTTCCAGTTTCTTTCATACAAAAATGGCATCTTTCCCGGCTTGACCTTTGCGTTCCACCTCTCAATCAACTTCCTCTCATTTTCAAAAGCCCACTCTGTTAAAGCTCTAAACTCTTCTGGAGATGGATTTTCCCTAACTTGCCTTTCCCTCTCGATTATCTCTTTCTGCAGCTTGTCTCTCTCCTCAGCAAACTCCTCTATGTAGGCTCTGTAGTTCGTCTGGAACTTTCTGTGGAAGAGCTCAAATTTCCACCAGTAGCTGTTTGGGTTGTACTTGTTCGTCGGCTTCTCTCCTAAATCTGGGATTCCGCTTTCAAAGTATATTGGCTTGAAGATGCTCAGACATGGAAGTGAAATTCCTGTGAACCAGTGCACGGGCAAGTCCTCATAAAGCTCCGATATCTGTGATGAGGCTGTCTGAGACGGCCTCGTTAAGCCCCCAAAGTGCATGCATATATCTCTCATGGAACCTTTAGCAGGCTCAAAGTCTTCAGCTTGATGAGAGCGAAGAATCTGCATCATATATTCAATGGTTATCTCTCCTTTCTTCTCACTGAGCTTTTTGTAAGTGAAAGCTCTCCTTTCTCTGCCGTGAGCAAAGTGGGTGTAAAATCTGTCGGAGAAATATTTGGCAAAGCTGAAGTTTGGCTTTTCCTTTGCAAGCTTTTCAACGCTTTCCGATGCCAAATCCCAGCCATTCCCTATGGTGAGAGCGTTTGAGATGGAGTAAACATCTCTAATCTGCTTGGCAACCCAGTGCTTATCTGCGGTTTCAAGAACCCATGCTTCGTTTTTGTCAGCGATTATGAAGGAGTTGTGATACAAAAGTTTATGCTCATAGCTCCCGTTTCCTCCTTGTCCATACTCTTCAATTAGCGAAATTATGAAATCTAGGGCTTCTCTGCTTGATTTTGTTCTCTCTAAAGCTAGGCGAATCATGTCCATTCCTAAAATTCCTCTCTCGGGAACTTTTAGCTTTGTGAAAACTGCTGTATTTCCAATTACAAGACCTAATTCATTGGCTCCCATCTCTGCTCCCCACATCCACCAAGGGCGCGAGAGGATTACAGCGTAGGTTTCTTTAGCTTGCGGGAATTCAACGTAGGCGAGCTTAACATTCTCTTCTTCATGTTTCTGCCTCGGAAGGAACTCCAGAATTTGAGCTTCATTTGGGTCTCTATCGCTGTTTTTGGCAAAAATCATTATTCCTTCTTTAGTAGCATCTGGAGTCGCAACTAAGATGTCGCACATAAGATTCCCCTCTGAATGTTTAGATAAAGATTTATAAAACGTTTTTGAAAAGTTGAGAGCGATGAAGAGGGAAAAGACAGTGATACAAGCGCTAAGAGAAAGAGTGGGCAAATTTAACACAAAGCGGAAGAAGAGAAGAAATATTGTGCTATTTGCTATTGGAATGTTCTTTGCCAATGTCTCTTGGGGCATAGCATTCCCTTATCTGAGCGTTTACATGAGGATAATCGGAGGAACGATGCTCTTCGTTGGTCTCTTGAGTGTAGTGTTCAATATGACCTCGACAGTCTTTCAGTACCCATTTGGATATCTCTCAGATAAAACTAGAAAGAGAAAGCCTTTCATAGCCTTTGGTGTCTTTTCTTCGGGCTTGATTTATGTTTTCATGGCACTGGTCTCTTCACCAATTCTGCTTTTAACTTTGAGAACTCTCCAAGGAGCTTTAACTTCAGCCATGATGCCTGCTCATTCAGCTTTAATCTCGGAGCTTTCAACTAAGGTCGGCTCAGCTTTTGGGTTTTTTAGCTCGGTCGAAAATGCTGGCTACATGCTTGGAAACTTCCTTGGGAGCTTTATCGTCGAATATTTTGGAATTAAGGGGGCGTTTTTTGCCGCTTTCTTATTTGCCACCCTTGGAACGCTGTTTGTTCTGATGATAAGCGAAAAGCAGAGACCTAAAAAGAGGGACTTCGGCATAATAGCAGTTCAAGAGGCAAGAGAAAGCGACAGAGTTGCCTTTGAGGGGGCGGCTTTTAAAAGACTGATGCATGGAAATTTAAGGATCTTCTACATTTCGATGCTTTTGATAATGATAGCGTCGGGAGAAGTGTATTCTGTTTTATCGGTTTATTTCGGTGAGCTTTTTGGAGAAAGATGGGTTGGAATCCTTTTTGGGATAGACTCTTTAGCTGCTGCTGCGAGTGCAGTTTTTATCGGAAAGCTGATAGACAGATATGGGGCAAAGCTTTTCTACGTTTTGTCAATTATTGGCTATATGGCTGTTTTCGTTGGTTATACCTTTGCCACAAGCCTCAAGCTTATGGTTGTAGTCTGCATATTGTCTGGGGTTAAGTGGTCAATGACCCTCAGCTCCGCTTCAACATATGTAGCATTAAAGGTTAAGGCAAGTGAAAAGGCCCAGGCGATGGGACTTCTGAATACCATGATGAGCCTCGGTTGGGTCATTGGCCCTATGTTAGGAGGTTACTTGGCTGGAATTAGCTTTAGGTTCATGTTTCTCTCGACTTTGGTTCCCCTTGGAATAGCCCTGCTTTTGATGTTCATGATTTCAGACAAAGAGTAGCCTCCTCAAAAATTCCTCAACATTTTTAGGAACCCTTATTCTGACATACGAGTTGTCTAGATTTATGAATTCATTCCCTGGGACTGTTAGTATTCCTCTCTCAAGAAAATAAGCATGTGTATCTTCTTTTCCACCGCAGAGAAATATTGGTGTATCATCGCTTGTTTTAGCAATATGGAATTCCCTCTTTAAAGCTCTGAGAAGCGTGACCTTTCTTTTTCTGATCTCTTTAACTGTCTTTTTCACAAAATTTCTATCCTCTAATGCTTCTATTGCGGCTTTTGCTGAAAGTGAAGTAACTGAGAACGGAGTATCAACCTTAGCTATAAGTTCTCTCAAAGCTTTTCCTTTAACTATGCAATATCCTATTCTAAGCCCCGCTAAGCCAAAACCCTTTGAAAAAGACCTAACAACAATGAGATTTTCATAGTTTAAATTTATTGCAGAGTTTTTCATTGGCATGAATTCGCCATAGGCTTCATCAACTATCACGATAGCATTTTTCCTCTCAGCTTCTTCAACGAGTTCTTCTAAGTCTTTGAGCCTTATAGCCTGTCCAGTAGGGTTGTTTGGATTGTCAACATAAATGAAAGCTGTTTTATCATTCAATGCATTTATAATTTCACCAACGTCTATTTCAAAGTTTTTCTCTTGTTTTAGAGGCACATACTCGTAAATCGCCCCATTTGCAACCGCATCGTTTATGTATGGAACAAACTGGGGAGAGTACCCCAAAACCACAGAACCTTCTCTCAGAAGCTTGTTGATCTTTTGAAGGCACCCCATTGAGCCAGTACCAAGAAAAATCTCCTCCGTAACTACTTCATGGTTCCAGTATTCTTCAATTGCCTTCTTAAGCTCATCGTCTCTTTTGGGGTAATTAGAGATTTCTTCAAGACTGATATTTTTAAAAACCTCCAAAACTTTCGGCGAGCATCCAAATGGATTAACCCCCAGAGAACAGTCTACGAAATTACCTTTAACTGAGATAGTCCCATAATCGTGCCAAATTTTTGACAGGTCTTTGAGCTTATTGAACTCCATTGGGACCACCGCATAAGTGGATAATCAGAAAGAATCTCGGTATTTCATGGACATTGCGGAATACCACTAGAGCTGAACGTGTTTTGTCTAATTAAGAGTTTCTCTCAAAATTTTGGCATCATGACAACTTTTTTATTCATAAAAGATTATGCATTCCTTTGGCACAAATTTAACGATTCTAACATTCTTCCCAGCCTTATAGATTTTGTAACCCTTCCTTCTCAAGCAATCAGCGTCTATGATTAGAACAACAACGTCTTTTCCATGCCTAAGACCTGTTTCATAAGCTTCTCTTTTGCTTTTTGTCAAATGAACAAACTTCCTTTTCATCGGCTTCAGTCCTTCCTTCAGAATCTTAGCTAGATTTTTTCTTGGAGTTCCATGGTAAAGGGTTTTTGACTCTTTGTCTTCTTCGTGATCAAGGAGAACTTCAAAGCTGTGCCCATAGCGGGCTCTAATTTTATCTCCCCTAATCTCAAAGCGTCCTTTTGGATCGAGCTCAACTACAGCCTTTACATGCTCTCCACTCACCCAAGGATAAACATCCCTAAGAGCCCTAATGAATTCGTTCAATTCCACAAATCCCATTTCATCAGGCTCAAGATTAAACTCCCAAGGTGAGTGTCTAAGGATATAGCTCATCAGCTTACTCAGCTTAACCCTTCTCCTACTATCTAAGAACAGCTTGCCTTTACGTTCTTCTGTGAATTTGCCGTTGTGGATGTAGATGTCCCCCATTGAAGGTTCACCAGAAGAGAGTGTAAAAAGAAGGGGAAATCACTTAAATCTCCTTAAGGCAATCTCTGCTGCAACGGTTATTGGATCAATGGTCGGGCTTATTGGCGGAGCGTAGGCAGTTTCAAGGTAAACGATGTCCTCAACTGTGGCATTTTTCTGTGCTAAAGCAGAAAGAGTCATTATTCTGCCCCAAACTCTCTCGCCACCGACTATCTGGGCTCCAATAAGTCTTCTATCCTCTTTTCTGAAAATCAGCTTAACGTGAATTGGCTTCCCTCCTGGATAATACTCTGGCTTCGTTGAACCCTTGAACTTTCCAATGACAACATTTATGCCCTCTCTTTTAGCTCTCTCTTCTGTCATTCCGAAGGTTCCAATTTCGAGATCAAACAGCTCTGTTATTGCCGTGTTGAACACGGACTTGAACTTCACGTTTTTGCCGAAGACATTCTCAGCAGCAACCTTTGCCATCCTCACAGCAGTTGTACCGAGCTGGCTTAAGGTTCTCTGACCTGTTACTGCATCAAAGACCTCCGCACAGTCTCCTATAGCGTAAATGTCTGGGTCGCTGGTTTGTAGATACTCGTTTACAACTATTCCTTTATTGACTTCGAGACCTGCTTTTTTGGCTAAATCGACGTTGGCTCTAACTCCAGTAGCTACAAGAACGAGATCCGCCTCGATTTCTTCGTCTCCAATCTTGACAGCTTTGACTGGGCTTCCAATTATCTCGCTTACTCCAACACCGAATCTAAAGCTTATGCCTTTCTCTTCTAAGTACTGCTGCACAATTCTTGCCATATCCTTATCGAGCATAGTTGGCAGCAAATGTTCTAAAAGCTCTACAACTAGAACCTCCATGCCAAGCTCTCTAAATGCTACAGCGCCCTCCAACCCTATAAGACCAGCACCGATAACAACAGCTTTCTTCGGCTTTTTCTCCTCGATGTAGGCTTTGATTTTTCTCACGTCATCTATGCTTTTGAGTGTAAAGACACCTTCGTTTTCAACTCCTTTTATTGGAGGTACGAAAGCTTTTGAACCCGTTGCAAGGATGAGCTTATCGTAGGGAACTTCTCCTTTGTCTGTTACTACAACTTTCCTTTCTCTGTCAATTTCTTTTGCCTCTGTCTCAAGCATCAGCTGAATTTTCTGCTTCTCATAAAAGCTGTTTGGAAAGACAACTATATCCTCAAGCTCTGGAATTTTCCCGCTAAGAACGAAGGGTAAGGCACATGGGGAATACTGCATGGTCTTTTCCTTCCCGATGACAATAATCCCAGCCTTTCTGTCAAGTTTTCTTGCAAAAAGCGCGAAGTTGCTCCCAGCGGTTCCAGAACCAATGACAACGATTCTCATCATTATCACCAAAGAAAAGATTGAAGGGGAGGTATAAAAATCTATTCAGCGCATCCACTTTCTTGCGATGACTGCAACGATAAGTGCCATGAAGACTGCGCCAGTGAGGGCTTCTATTACACTTAGAGCTTTAAGCCCGCCTGTTGGATGCATATCGCCGTAACCTAAGGTTGTAAAGGTTACGAGGCTGTAGTAGAGAAGTGCCAGAAAGCCCTTGATTTGCTCTCCAGTTATTGAGGAATAGACTTCTCCAAAGCTTGTGTAGTTTCTGATTAACCAGTAGATGAGAGCGTAGCCAAATATCGTGAATAACATGAAGAAGAACAGCCTGATCCAGAAACTATAAAAGTTTTATCAAAAATCGAGGTAAAAAAGAAAATTTAATCCTCGGGCTCAACGATTGTCCCGTTATGATTTCCTCGGACAACATCAAACAGCTTTACGGCATCTTCCTTACCAACGACATATGTCTTGATCTTCCCTCTCTGGATAAACTTTGCTGCCAGGGCATCAACTACGCTGCTTCCTCCAGCTTTGCTTTCTCCCTGCATGGCAATTTCGACGAGCTGAGCAGTGGTGATCTTTCTCAGCTTTTTGGCGTTTGGATTTTCTCTTGGGTCACTGTCATAAACGCCGTCAACATTTGTAATCACAACGAGCAAATCTGCTTGCAGATATTCAGCCAAGAGAGCAGCGACTGCATCAGTCGTATGTCCTGGATGAGTTCCTCCCATGATCGGTATCTTTTTGAGCTGTATGACTTCCCAAGCCTTTCTAAAGTCTTGAACAACGAATGGATACGCTTTTTCTCCAAGCGCTGCTATGAGGAGCATTGCATTTGCTCTCGTGATATGGATCCCTATGTAATCCTTGAATGTCTCGTTTGGTGTGAATGTCTTCGCTGCATTGATGTAATCTCTTGAGACTCTTCCTCCTCCGACTACAACAGCAACCTCGTGGTCTTCGCTTATCTTGACGAGCTGGTAAGCGATCTTTTTGATAAAATCAATGTCAGGCTTGTCAGGAACGAGAACAGAACCTCCGATATCAAAGACTATCCTCATGACGACCCTCACGAAGTTAATCTTGCGGGCTTTATAACTTTTTCTTAGCACTGGATTTGTCAAATTGTCAGAATGACAAAGAATTCTGACTCACCTATATAAACACAAAGTTTATTTATATTTATCGAGAAATACTTTTTGGGAGAGTGATAAAGAATGGAGCCTCATGAATTCAAGCTTAATGAGGAAGGACTCAAAGCTGTTCTGCCACCACTAGAAGCGGAGATTATGGAGTATATGTGGAAGGTAAAGGTAGCTACGGCTGGAGAGGTTTATGAGCACATGAAGAAGAAGCACCCAGACATGAGACGCTCAACAGTCAGCATACTAATGAACCGCCTCTGCGAGCGTGGACTTTTGAAGAGGAGCGTTGAGACTGGCAGGGGTGGAATGAGATACGTATACAGCGTAACAACAACTAGAGAGGAATTTGAAAAGAGGATTGTTGAGACAATACTGAACGCATTAATGAACAATTTCAAAGAGGCGACATTTGCATACCTTTCGAAAATAAAGAAGTGATTTAGATGTTGAAGCTTATTATATTAGCCCAGCTCCTCATTACACTATTCTATCTCGGTAAGTTGGGGTTAGTTGTTATATTAGGCACCATTGCATTTTTGTTTCTGACTTATATCTGGATAACAAGGCATTCTCTCACAAGGGATTACTCAAAGCTTCAGTGGGAAGAGATGCCTTGGCTTTATGACGGCATTGCGAGGATGGCAAAAAAAGCTGGAATAGGCATGCCCTATGTTTACATTCTTGATGATTACATTCCCAACGCCTATTCATTTGGAAACTCCATAGTCCTCTCATTAGGTTTGTTTGAAGTCCTTGATGAAGATCAGATTCTAGGTGTTGCTGCTCACGAGATTGGGCATATAAAAAATGGAGATACAATACTCTTCCCGTTAATGGCATATGGCAGGTATCTGATGCTTTTCTTGAGCGCTGTAATTATTGTGTTTGTTCACACGACGATAGCTGTGCTTGCATCTTTAGGTTTATATGTTCTCTACGAGATTGAGAGAGTCAAATTCCTCAAAGAAAGGGAGTTCAAAGCAGATGAAACTGCTCTCTATCTGTTGGATAGGCCATTCTCACTTAAAGAAGCGCTTGAAGAACTCAAATACTATGAAGACTTGAGGATAAATGTTAGAGCATCAGCTTTGCCCGGAATTGAACCAAATATTGAAAGAAAGCAGAAGAAGAGCTTTATGGCCACTCATCCGAGCTACGACGAGAGAATATGGAAGATCATTGCGGAGATTGAAGGAAGGGCGTTTAGGGATACCCTTAAGTGATAGCTTTAGTTTCCAAAAATTCTTTAAAAGCAATCTTTAATTTTTCCATGGGTGGGATTGTGACGGTTGAGATCATTCTCGATAGAGAAAAAGCAGAAAGAATAAAGAAAATCCGCCCCACAAAGGATGAATACTTCATGCTGATAGCAAAGCTTGTTTCACTTAGAGCCACTTGTCCGAGACTGAGGGTTGGTGCAGTTGCTGTTAAGGATGGCTACATCCTCGCAACAGGCTATAACGGAGCTCCAAGGGGTATGGATCACTGTATTGACGTTGGCTGTTTGATAGTTGATGGACACTGCCACAGAGCAGTTCATGCCGAGCAGAACGTCATAGCAATGGCGGCAAGAAAGGGAATAAGCCTTGAAGGGGCTACTCTTTACGTTACCCACTTTCCGTGCGATACTTGCTTTAAGCTCTTAGTAAATGCAGGGATAAAAGAAATTGTTTATGAGGATATGTACCCCAATCAAGCAACGGAAATTCTGCTTAAGGAGGCCCAAGAAAAGGGCATGATAAAAATTAGACAGTTTAAGCTTTCTAAGGAGAGAGTTAAGGCGTTCTTAGAGGAGCTGTTTGGAGATGAGTTTTGTGAGAAAGATTAGCCTTTTTTCTTTATTTCTTCTAACTTCTCATTAATTTCCCTTAACTCTATTGCAAGCTTTCTTGTAAGCTCTGTTATTTCTCTTTCTGCCTTATCAACTGCAAGATAAACTCTGAATATCAGTAAGTAGCTTATCCCAATTGCTACTACAAAGAGAGAATCCAAACCCCTGCCAAGTCCAAGAATCCGTTTTATCTCAAGTGAAATCTCTATTGGCTTAAGGGCAATTATCAGCATTATTACAAGCAGAGATTCCCAAAAGAGCAAGTCTTTCCAGTCAAATTCTTTCTTGCCATATTTACTCAGAACATAAAGCATCAGACTACCTATAACTACAAGTGCTATATATTGAACTGCTAACATTCTCATCACCTCAATTTATCAAAGAGCAAGTTTAGAGCAATTTTAATGCCCTCAAACACATTTGTTCCTTTCTTCATAGCATATTCAGTATAAACAGCTTTGATTGGGACTTCCACAATCCTGCACCCTTTCTTGCTTGCTTCAATTATTATTTCACTTGAAACTGCATATCGGTCGCATGTTATTTTAATTTTAGAGGCACACTCTTTATTAAAGCATCTTAATCCACTTTGGGAATCGCTGACGTATTTACCAGCAAAAACCGCTGTTATTGTATCGAGAACAAAGTTTCCAAAGCGCTTTATGAGGGGCATCTGGCTTACATCTCCTTTAAGTCTCGAACCGATAGCTAAATCAGCTTTTCCTTCAGCTACAGGCTTCATAACCCTAAGTGCATCCTTAACTAAATGTTGTCCATCTGCGTCAAAAGTTATTATAAGCTCTGCTCCTTTTTTGAGAGCAAATGTTATCCCTGTTCCAAGTGCCCCTCCAAGCCCTCTGTTAACGAGGTGTGTTAGAACTCTGACGCCTTTACTTTTTGCTATTTTTTCTGTTCTGTCCCTGCTCCCATCATTAACTACAATTATATGCTTCGGCTTGAAGTACATCAGGAGGTCATCTAGAACTTTCCCAATAGTAAGTTCTTCATTGTATGCTGGAACAACAACATAGGCATTTAAAATCCTGTGAAAGAGAGATAAAAGTTCTTTCATGGTTGGAACTTCAAAGTCAGCTTTTTCTTCAACAGAGAAGCTCATTCTTCCGCTTTTATGCTCCGTTATCAGAATGCTTAAAGCTCCAACTCTCTTTGCTGGGATAATGTCATATCCGTGGTCACCAATAACGACGGCTTTTGTAGGAGAAACTTTGAAATGTCCAAGGATTCTTTTAATATGCATTTCATTTGGCTTAACTTCTCTCCAAGAGACATCATCCCGTGTGAGAATTAACTCGAAGTAGTCTCTTATTTCGTGCATTTCTAAAGCTTTGAGAGTTGCTTTCCTGCAGTTCCTTGTCATGATTGCTAATTTTATTCCTTGGCTCTTTAAGAACTCCAAAACTTCTTTTGTGCCTTCGAATAGAAAGCTTTCGTCGACCCTTTGGACTTCCAAATCTTCAAGCAATTTTTTTAACTCATTGACGTCTCTTCCAGTTTCCTCAGCAATTCTGAATAGACTCTCATACATAGGCGTTAGATCACCTATAATTTCCTTGGGAATTCCAATCTCAAGGAGTTCTTCCTTCAGTTTTTCTTTAATCTCTGCAAAAGATGTGGGGGCACCTATGAGTGTTCCGTCCAAGTCAAAGATTGCTAACTTTATGTCCATTGAAATCACCGAAGAATTTATTTTGTCTTTTCACTCATTTCTTTGGGATTAAAGATGATTTGGGTATTGGTATTTATAGGGTTATCCCTCTCATTGGTTTTAACTCCCTATGTAGCGAATCTTATGAAGAAAGCTGGAATAGTGGGAAAGGACATACACAAGCTGCACAAGCCGGAAGTTGCTGAGATGGGAGGAATTACAATTCTAATATCTCTACCATTGGCTCTGATACCCGCTTTGGATGGTGATCTCTCAAAAGCTCTGTTAATATTCCTACTCTTTGGATTGGTTGGGATTCTTGATGATTTAACTAATCTCAAGCAGTCACATAAAGTTTTGCTGTCTTTATTAGTTTCTTTGCCCCTTTTGAGTTTGGATGTAAATAAGGAGATCGATTTACTTATTTTCACAGTTAATTTGAAAATGCTGTACTACCTATTCGCTGTCTTATTTGTCACTGGTTCTGCAAACTTAGTTAACATGCTTGCAGGCTTCAATGGGCTTGAAGTTGGAACTTCAGCGATAGCTCTGCTCTTCCTGGGGTTAGTTACTTCAGGTGATGCCCAGATATTAGCCTTTGTGAGCTTTGCGGTTGCTCTTGGATTTTTATGGTGGAATAAGTATCCTGCAAGGGTTTTTCCGGGAGACACTGGGACTTTAAGCTTGGGGGCTTTGATAGGATTGGTGGGAATACTTGGAAAAGTAGAGCTTTTTGCTGCAATTCTTCTAATTCCTCATGCACTTGATTTCTTGCTTAAAACAAAAATAAGGTTTAAAGGGCGCCCACTAGGAAAAACAGAAATTTTGGAAGACGGCACATTAAAAGCACCACCATATCTGAGCTTTTTGGGATTGATAATGAGGATAAAGAGAGTAAAAGAGTACGAACTTGTTGCAATTGTCTGGGCAATTGAGGTCATTCTTGGCTTCGTTGTGCTTCTTCTTCATCAATTACCTTAACCATACCAAATCCGTATTTTGTTTTTTCTCCAAATCCGTTTTCATAACCGAATTTTGCTATTTCCCTTGAGCCATAATAACGAAAAACCATGAGAGAACCGCGGAAATAGGAATCTTTGACTTTGATTCTTACGGGCTTGTGCTTTATAACCTCTATTTTGAATTCTTTTTCTTCCGGCATTCTTCCTTCTATTTCAGAAAAGCGCATCAGCATTATCTTTCTCAGCTTATCATGGAACAGATCTTCATTTGGATACAAGTCCCAGATTTTCATTTTATTTCCGTCAAGCTTCACTGTTCTAACCATTATTGGACTGAGGGTGGAAAACAATGTGCCGTCTTTTATTTTTGGTTCTCTAAGGACTTTAACTCTATCCATAATGAAAACGGAGTCCCCAATATGGAGTATTGGGTTTTCAATGAAGCCCTCGACTATGGATTTTATAACATCAGCGACAGAAGAGGATATGTATAAGCACACTTCATCGGAGAGAATTCTGATGCCTTTGTCAGGAATTAGCTCTCTTTTTCTAACCATAATCCTTGAGAATGTGAAGTAATCCACATGGGCAGTTTCCAGGAGTCTCGCAAGTTCTGAAGAGATAAGAGCAATTTTCTGAATAAGCTGGTTGTAGATATCATAGTTATAATTAAACGGGAGAATTGTTCCATTATCTCTAGGTTTGAGCTTGATTTCTACTCTCATTAAACCCTCCCTCCTGATTAAGCATTACAATATACGCGTTTATTGTTAATAAGGATTTCGAGTAATGTTTAGTATCTACAGGGAAATGGTAAGTTTAGATGACCAGCTGGGTATTACGTTATACCAAAACTTTATAAAGAACGCGAGAAAGTGAGAGTCAGGAGAGTCTAATGATGGTAATCTTAGATAGAGTTAAAAGTTCTTCTTGCAGAGTTAATTATGGGGGGATCAAATTATGAGCGACATTAATGATGTGGAAATTAAATCTCATGATGAGTATGATGATTATATCATCTACCTAAAGAGACGTATAAGACAGCTTGAACTCCAAGTGAGAACACTTGAGGCAGATAAGGAGAGACTGGAGAGGGAGCTCTCACGCTTAAGGATGGAGATGTCGAGGTTAAGGCAACCTCCAGCATTCGCTGGAACCCTTCTCGAACTCCTTGATGATGACAGAGCGATAGTCCAGAACTACAACGGTCCAAGGTTTGTGGTCAGAATAGCACCATGGATTGAGAAAGAAAAGCTCAAACCAGGGAGTAGAGTAGCACTTGATCAGAGAACTATGGCAGTTGTTGAAATATTGCCATCACCAAAGGATCCATCAGTTCTTGGATTTGAAGTAATTGAAAGGCCAAACGTTACGTATAGCGACATTGGTGGTCTGAAAAAGCAACTCCAAGAACTTAGAGAGGCAGTAGAACTTCCACTTAAACACCCAGAGCTTTTCGAGAAGGTTGGAATAGATCCTCCAAAAGGAGTATTGCTCTATGGTCCACCAGGATGTGGAAAGACATTAATGGCTAAAGCATTGGCGCATGAAGTGAATGCAACATTCATTAGAGTTGTTGGCAGTGAGCTCGTGAGAAAGTACATTGGAGAAGGAGCTAGATTAGTTCATGAGCTCTTTGAATTAGCAAAAGAAAAAGCTCCGACAATAATCTTCATTGATGAAATTGATGCGATTGGTGCTAAAAGATTGGAGGAGACAACAGGTGGAGAAAGGGAAGTCAACAGAACTCTCATGCAACTTTTAGCTGAGCTTGATGGGTTTGACCCAAGGGGTAACGTTAAGGTTATAGCAGCAACCAACAGGCCGGATATTTTAGATCCAGCATTACTCAGACCGGGTAGATTTGACAGGCTCATTGAAGTTCCATTGCCCAACTTTGAAGGAAGACTGGAAATACTTAAAGTTCACACAAGGAAGATGAACCTTAAAGGCGTTGATCTAAGAGCAATAGCGGAGATAACAGAAGGTGCAAGCGGTGCTGACCTGAAGGCAATAGCAACCGAAGCTGGAATGTTCGCTATTAGAGAGAGAAGAGAGTACGTAACTCATGAAGATTTCATAAAGGCTATTGAGAAGGTCATAGGCTCGGAGCAGAGGTTAGCTCAGCAGATAGCTATGCACGAAGTTATGTACGGATGACTTTTCCCTTTTCTATTCCAATTATACTCAATGCGATTAAATACATCAGAGGGATTAAGTAAAAGGCTCTCTCATAGCTCAATCTGTCAATTGACGCTCCCAGAAGGTATGGACCAAGAGTTGCCCCGAAGAATCCCATCATGTTTACAAAACCCATCACCGATCCCTTGTTTTCTTCTGTTGCTTGCTCAGCCGTGTATGCCGTAACTATTGGTCCAACTGAATAGAAAAACAGGCCAAGAATTGGAATTATCAATGGTAGGGCAGTTTTTGCCAGCAGAAATGAAAGAAACGCGTTAAAAACAAGGGACAAAATTAAGCTTTTTTCTTTAAGCTTGTCATAAACTGCTCCACCGCTTAAGGAGCCTATAATGCCAACTATTGAGAGAACGGAGAAATACAGTGATGCCTCCCCTAAACTCCTTCCTTTGTTTACGAAGAAATCTGGGAGAAAAGTGAGCATGCCAAAGAATGCAGCTAAGACGATGAAATTCATAATGCTCAGTCCAATTACGTGCTTTGGAATCCTAAGCCTTGCATGTTTGACTTTGTGAACTTCTCCATTTATTGAAATGAGTAAAGCAATGCCTATTATTGCACTCATAATGGAGAGAACCAAAAATGCATATCTCCACTCTAGAGTTAGTGCAATAGGAACAACAATTAAAGGTGCGATTCCACTTCCTATTGGAGGACCAACCATAAAAACACCAAGAGCTGTGCCTTTTCTTTCTTTGTAAATGTCGCTAATTAGAGCCGTTGCTGGAGCATAATAAAGGCCCGCAAAGATACCGTAAAGGGCTCTTATGCTTAACAATTCCCAGTAGTCTTTTGCAAAAATTATGAAAGCGCTTGCAAGGGAATAGCCGAGAATGCTGACTACAACAAGCTTTTTTCTTCCAAGTTTGTCTCCTAAGTATCCAGCGGGAACTTGGATTAGAGCGTAAGGTAAGAGGAGAGAAGTCATCAGAAGTCCTGCTTGGGCGTTGTTAATTCCAAGCTCCGCTTTGATTATAGGAATGAGGGGTGGGATAGCCATTCTGTGGGCATAGTTGAATATCCAGCCGAGGGAAAGGAGCAGTAAAAGTTTCTTCCGCATGCTTTTAGATAAAGAGTTAAGCGTTTAAAAATTTGTTTGTCCAAAAGGTTTAAATCTAATTCTGGGTAGTAATTTTGGTGCCCTATGGATTTTGATGAGATCATAGAACGAGTTGATAGAAGGCTTCCGGTTATTGTACTCCTTGTAATGATCATCTCACTTGCATACTTGAGCGTTCCTAAAGAGCTGAAAGTTTATGGTTATTCCAATGAGCTAAGAAAATTCGATAATTGGGAAACCGAGAAGTTTTACTGGAAAGGTGAATGGATGGCTGATGTTGATGTTCTTGCTGGGAAGTCTGGAAACCTTGAAGTATCCATAACGCATTCTGGAAGCACTAACTTGGAATATCTCAAAATAATCATCAAAAGCTGGGGAGATGGCACTGTGTATATGCTCTTTCCAGAAGGAGGACCTTGGGACAACGTTAGGATAAGAAAAGACATAGAGAGTGGATACACAATTAATGAGGCAGAGTTCAGCAATTTAGGACTTATTGGAGAAGGAACACTGACCTTTGAGTATCTCGTGACTCCAATATGCGCTTTTAATTATCCCGTGGAGGTTAGAGTTGACTTCGTTCTGGCAGAGGGCATTAAGCGGTATAAAGGAACAGCTTATTATGCGTATGACTTCTGCTCTGGATAAGCCAACAAAATTATAAACCCAAATCGGATTTACATTTGAGCGAAAATGGTCAGCAAACTAATAGCACTTGAAGTTTATCACAACCTTAAAGACATAGATTTCCGAATATTGAGAGGGGTAGAGCTAAATATGCGCTACCATCAGTGGGTTCCATTGGAGGATATTGCAAAATTTGCTAGGACTGATGTTGAAACTGCTTCATACCGTTTAGGAAGGCTCGATAACTGGATGCTTGTAAGGAGAAGGAGTGATATCGGCTATATTGGTTATCAGCTCACCATTCACGGTTACGATGCTCTGGCTATTAGGGCTTTTGCAAAGAAGGGTGTGATTGAAGCGATAAGCCAGACGCAGATTGGTGTTGGGAAAGAGGCTGATGTTTATGTTGGAATAACTCCTCAAGGAGAGAAAGTTGCGGTTAAGTTCAACCGCATTGGGAGGACGAGCTTTACCAGAATTAAGCTCTACAGAAGAGATTTTATTGACAAACACCACATAAGCTGGCTTTACATTTCACGTTTAGTTGCCGAGAGAGAGTATGAGGCTTTGCAATTGCTTTCTCCTATAGCAAAAGTTCCAAAGCCTGTAGCATGGAACAGACATGCCATAGTGATGGAGTTCATTGAAGGAGTTGAGCTGAGCGAGCTTAGGGATGATGATTTGACAAGAGAGGAGGCTGAAGAAATACTTAACAAGGTTTTGGAAGAGTACCTCAAGATTGTACGCTTTGGGATTGTTCATTCTGACATGAGCGAGTTCAACATAGTTCTGACGGAAAACGATGATATCTTAATTATTGACTGGCCTCAGTATCTACCAACCGCGTATCCTGAGAGCCTTGAATATCTAAAGAGGGACATATCCGTTTTGTTAAATGCTTTTCGCAGAAGATGGAGAGTCAAAAAGGACTTTGATGAGATTTGGAATAAGTTCTACGAAGCTTGGCTTGAGAGTAGGGGAGAAAAAGATAATAAGGAGTAATGAAATATTAATAATGTGGCGAAGCGGGATGGGAGAGAGACCGAGATTTTTGAAGAAGTTTGAAGTGTGGGAGAAAAGGCGTAAGATAGCTGAGCTTTTTAGAGAGGCTCTAGAAGCCGAAAATAGGGGAGAGCTTGAAACAGCAAAGAAAAAGCTTGATGAAATAATGGAGCTCTCAAGAGATGAGTTTCCCGGAATTTACTTTGAAGCATGCTTCAAGCTGGCTGAGGTCTTCTTTGAGGAAGAAAACTACAGAGGCTGTGTGAAGTGTGCTTTGAGGGCTCTGTACAACGCTCCAAGCTGGGATTTATATATCTTGGGTGCAAAGAGACTGAGGGATATCCTCTTCATTCTCAAGCAGCGTGGATTGCTTGATAGTCTCAAAGAGAACATGGCCCCAACATGCAAGCTTATTGAAGGCAATCCAGAGCTGTGCTCATTTGTAAAAGCCCTAATTTCAATTGCCGAAGGGAACAGAGAAATTGAAAAATATTTGGATGAAATCAGCACCCCAGAGATTAAGGAAATCCTGACCATATTACTCCGAGAGTAACTTTGATGTCACTTCCTCTAAATATCCTCTTCCTGGAAGAATTGGAAAGTTGTAGGGCTCTTTACTTGGCTTCTCGTTGTAGTATGGTCTGTTGCATCCTGGACAGCCGTGAGTCATAAATGCTTCTTCACTGAGAAGTTTTGTAAGCTCGTCTTTGCTCATTCCAAAATCAACTAGATTTCCTTTCGTATCAAATTTGAAGTCCTCAGCTCTTTTTATCCTTTTCTGAATTAGATACCTTGCAATTTGAATTTTCCTGTATCTCATAAGCTCTGGTGGTTTGTGATCTTCAAGCCTCGTTCCTTTTATTGGAGTGAAAGCAAAGAGGGAAACTTCGGCCCCAATGTCATATGCCCTCTGAATTGTCTCAATTGCTTCCTTATCTGTCTCCCCTAACCCAATTATCAGATGGATGAAAGCCCTTCCTTTACCAAATATTTCAATTATCTCATCAGCAAATTCCCACATGTCATTCCATGAGTATAGTGAGTCCTTTATCTCTTTATAGAGTCTCTCACTAGCAACATCTAATCCAACACCAACATAATCAACGCCCAGCTCCTTGAACTTTTCAAGATAGCTCCTATCAACGGGGGTTATTGAAAGAGATATTGGTAGATTTAGATGATAAAAGGCACCAAGAAGGGTCAGCACATCTTCTTCCAAACCGTCATAATCAACAGTTTGCAGGCATATTCTTGCAAATTTCCCATTTTTCAGCTTTTCAAGGACAGTTTTAAGGTCAAAAGCTGGCCATATTATCCTTGAGAGCTTATTTAAATCTGCTCTGCTCTCTCTTGCTTGAGGGCAGAAAGCGCAGTTATTTATGCACCTTCCATTATGATAGACCATTAAATAAGCTGTTGTCGGTCTTGCGAGCATTTTTGCTTTTATCAGTCCCATTGCAATGGCTGTCCCATATGAGACTCTGATGAGCATAGGCTACACCATTTTCGCTTATCTTTTTTCCTTTAAAAACCTTGGGAGCTGAAGAATAATCACGGCTATTAAAATCACAGCTGGAAGGATTGGGAAAACAACCCAATAGCTATCTTCCAATTGAGCGATGTAGCCAAATATGAGAGGACCAGATAAATAGCCAAGGTCAAAGAACATTGTGTAAATGCTCGAACCAAATGTCCTTATCTTCTGTGGAAGCTTAGCAAGTGCCATCATTTGGAGAGCGGGAACTGCAAAGCCAAAGCCCATTCCAAGAGGAACTGCACTTAGGTAAACTTTAGGCGGAGTTGGATTCAATGATAGCGAGACATATGCCAATAAAAGCAGCAGAAATCCGAAAGTTGCGACTGGTAAAGGGCCTCTCTTATCGGCTTCCCTCCCTCCAAAGACTCTCGTGAGCAAGCTGAAGCCACCCATTATGCTTGCATACACTCCAAAGGCACTTGTTCCTAGGCCTAAAATCTTGTATAAAGCTGGAAGGAAAGTAAACATTCCGCTGTACGCGAGGGAAAGCAAAAAGAGTGCTAAGCTTGCAGCAACGAAGAAAGGATTCAGCAACAAACGATAGGAAGCATCTTCATGAGTTTCTGTCTTTTTCTGGTGGGTTTTGTTCTTATCGGCTTTATATGCTATTGATACAAAGCCTACTGCAATCAAGGACAGAATTATTGTAAAAGTGAAAGCCACCTGAAATCCTAAGTACTCAGCGACAAAACCGCCAACTGCGGGACCAATTAGATTGCTCAAAGAGAACATCATTCCACGCCAGCCGAGGGTTTCTCCAACCCTGCCTTTTGGAGCCAGCTCAATTGCCGTTGCAAGAGATGAGGGGAAGAATAATGCCATTCCAAAGCCATGAATTCCTCTCCCAACCGCAAACAGGGCCAGATTCCCAAGGTAGACGGAGAGCACATACAAAACTCCCGCAACTGCACCCAATAGACTGCCGAGCATCATGACCTGGAACTTCCAGCCTCTATCTCCAAGAAGTCCGCCAAAAGGCTTCAGAAATAAAGCAACTATGGAAGAAATTGAGGCTATTGAGCCAACTATGAGCGGGGTTGCGCCTAGTAAAATTGCCAAGGGAGAAATCAGGGGTGAGACTAACGCAATGCCGAGGAAGAAGAAAAACGTCGAGAAATGGAGCAGCCAAATGTCTCTCGGGAAATCTTTCAGCACCATATCATATCCCTGCAAATGGCTCATTCATTCCATCTTTCAAATATGCAACGCTCATATGCTTTGTATTCTTTGCAAATCCAACGTTTCCCTCGCGGTCAATCATGATTATTCCCATGGTGTCTTTTCCAAAGTGCTTGGTTGCTAGTTCAATCGCTGCTTCACTCGCTTTTTGTGCGCTTAATCCAAGCCTGACAAAATCAACTGCAGTCTTTGCTAGGGAAAGCTTTATGGCAACTTCTCCAAGCCCAGTGCAAGATGCTCCAGCAAATTCATTAGCATAAGTTCCAGCACCGATTATTGGGGTATCACCAACTCTTCCAAACATTTTCAAGAAGACTCCTCCTGTCGAGGTTCCTGCAACTACTTCTTCTCCATCAAAAGCAACAGCACCAACTGTGCTTCTTAGAACTTCGGGATACTCTTTGATTAGCCCACTGATTTTCTTCCAGTGTGGAATTGTGCCTTCCTTTAGGAGCTTTTCCCTGAGCTTCTTCCATTGCTCCCTCCTCTCTTCAGTCGTTGGATCGTATTCTTCAAAACCCATTATGCGAGCGAATTTTACAGCTCCTTCGCCAACCAAAAGAACGTGGTCGGTCTTTTCCATAACTTTTCTTGCGACACTTATTGGATTTTTAACTCCCCATATGCCAGCAACAGCTCCAGCATCAAGGGTTTTGCCCCTCATAATTGCAGCATCCATTTCAACCCTGCCATCAAGCGTTAGAACGCTTCCTGTGCCAGCATTAAAGATTGGATTATCTTCTAGAGCTTTAACAGCTTCTTCAACAGCATCTAATGCTGAGCCTCTCTTAAGCTCTCTCCAGCCTGCTAAAACTGCCTCTTTCACACCTTCAATGACCTTTGGAATCCTCTCTTCCTTTTTGATAGTCCCAGCTCCCCCATGAACAATAATCGCAACCATCAAAACCACCGCTATTTAATGAGTTTAAGAATGTTAAAAAAATTGTGGAAGCGGGAAGATGTTCAGCTCAATGCCATGTTGATTATTGTCTCGCCTATATTCTCCAGATATTCGAGAATTCTGCGGTAGCTGTCCATTGCGATTGATTTCTTATAGTCAATCTGTCTGATTTTTTCCTTTAAAGCGAGCATGAGGGAATCTATTTTCTTCAGGTCTCTCTTGGTTATCTGGCTGAGCATTTCAATGTACATCTCTTTTATGTACTCAACCTCAATGTCGTCGTCAAAGTTCTCGGCAATTCTGATTATGTGGTCTCCAATTCTTTCAATGTTGCGGACTAGGAAGAGAATGCCAATTAGATCGAAACTCCTCTTGACAATACCGCTTTCCTCAGATAGGCTCCGTTTAGATAGTATTTTGTTAACCGCTCTAATTGTAAGGAAATAAAATCTGTCAAGCTCGTTTTCGAGATCATTGATATCTCTAATCAATTCCTTTGTATGAGACTTCTTCATGAAGTACAAGTCTTCAAGCATTGATACTATTATCGAGTTTATCCTCTCCAAAATCTCCCTGAGATTTATTTCCTCATCAGCAAGCAAGCTTTTTCCCACTATTCTCGTGGGCTCATCAAGTATTATCTCTACTCCCGGAAGGCTTTGGATTATCTTTCTAATTTTGACCTTATAATGAGGAAGCTCTTTTGTAAATTTGACTTCTAGAACGTCATACCCTTGAATGTACGCTGAGATGATCAACCTCACTGCCATATCTGGTGAATATTCCTCTGAAATTACCAGCTCTTTCTTTTCACTGATTTCTTTGGGTTCTTTAGGGAATATTATTATTGAGCCATCGGGATTTATGACCAGTGGCACGACGTCCCCCTGCTTCAAGTTATTTTCCTTAATCCATTTTTTTGGAAGAGAGATTATGTACGAACTCCTGCCGGTAAACTGAATTTTTCTAAACTCCATCTCTACCACCCTAAGAATACCCTCGTTTTATAAATATCTTCACAATACTCATCAATATTGAGATTATTGGCAGTCAGTGTCTATATAGATTGAGTATCATATATAAAGATTGTGAGAAGAGCAAAATCAGCGGGCCAAGTTTATGCCTTCTTCAAGAGCCCTAAAGTTGATATCCCAAAGTTTTTCTTTGAGTGTCTCTTTTATTCCTTCCTTTAAGCTTTCTTTCTTGAGAGGAATAAGGCCTTTCCCATAAGCATAACCGAGCATCACAACCCCTAGAGTCCTTGGATTTATTTTATCAGCCACCTCTTGGAAGTTGAGCATGTCAGTTGGACAAATCTTTGAGAGCGCTTCTTTTATTTCACCTAAATCTGGGTATCTCTCTTTTCCTACAAGTGTAGTTGCTGTGTGTATCGGATATGCATTGACAATAGCATAGCTCTTTTTGCTTAAGAAGCGTGCATTTCTTAAAGCTTCTGCCGGCTCCAAAGCTAGCATTAAATCAGCTTCGCCTTCTTCAATAAGAGGAGAATAAACATCTTCACCAAAGCGCAGATATGAGAGAACGCTCCCATAACGCTGGCTCATGCCAAGTGTTTCTCCTATTCTAACTCTATATCCTTCATGCATTGCGGCACTTCCAATTATCCTTGAAAGAGTTAATCCTCCCTGACCTCCAACACCAGCTATGATAAGATTGAATTCCATTAGCATCACCATAAAAAATTTACAAGAAGAGGTTAAAAAGCTAATGTAAGCCTAAACGTGGAGTTTTTCGAAAATCTTAAGCTTTTCCTTCTCCTTAATTAAAACATAATCGAGATTTTGATGTCTCAACAATGTTTTCATACATTCTATTTACAATTCCATTGGGGAGTATAGACTTCCTTTCAGCGGCTTCTTTGGACTTCGTTTGTGGTTAATCCTATTGTTCCATTAATCTCTATTGAATTTGGATAAAAGGTTAGATATTTAAGGATTCGTGCCAAATTTAATAACATGAGCTTTAGAAAATACTACCAAGTTTTCAAGGTTTACTCGGATATCAATTCCCCGGAATACAAGAAAAGAATTGAAGAACTCGAACCATATTTAATGAGGTTTTTAGCTAACAAAGGGAAGGTTCTTGACCTTGCATGTGGTGCTGGGGGGTTTTCATTTTTACTGGAAGATTATGGATTCGAAGTTATTGGTGTAGATATAGATGAAGATATGCTTAAAAAAGCTCGGGAATATAAAAAAGAAAGAGGCTCTAATGTTGTCTTTGTGCAAGCTGATGCAAAGAAGTTACCTTTCAAAGATCATTCTTTTGATTATGTTTTGTTTGTTGGAGATAATGTTGTTCATTTTACGCCTTCAGAGCTGAACCAAGTTTTTAAAGAGATTTGTAGGGTTTTGAGTAAGGATGGATTGTTCATACTGCACTTTAATGACTTAAGGGAAATGCTTCCGATGTTAAAATCGAGTAATATAGTTGGGGAGGAATACTGGATTAGCAAAGTGCTGGTTGATAAAGATGAAAAATTCGTCATTCTTGAATATCAAGGCCCTAATGATTACTTCAGGGTTAAGTTTAACATTTGGGGAAAAACTGCAATTGAGCTATTGGCAAAATTATACTTCATTCAAGTAGAAAGTTTAAAAATTGGCGAGTACTCTTATCTCCAAGTGTATAAACCAAAAAAGAGATAGAATCAGGCTTCAAGCTTAAGCCTTCTGATTATGAATTCTCTGTCAAGAGAAGCCAAAAAGCTTGCTAATCTTGGCCCTTTGTCTTTTCCTATGAACAGCTGATAGAGAACTTTGAACCACTGTTTGCTTGGAATGTCACGCTTCTTTGCAGCATCAAAGATTATATTGTTGAGCTCATCAACACTGAACTCTTCCCTCTTCTCCAGCCATTCAGCAACTTCTCTGAGGGCTTCTTTAATCTCTTCGCTTATCTCAATTTTTGGAAGCTCTTGGAGGATTGAGAATTTCACTGTGTCTGGAGCATATTTGCTTACCCAATTCTTTGCGAGCATAATTCTGAGTTTAGTTCTTTCAATGTCTTCTTCTGTAAGATTTTGTGAGACGTGGCCTTGCTTTTTGAGGATTTCAATAATTTTATCTTCATCCAAATGAGGCATCTGCACAAGGACAACAAGGAATCTAAATGGTGCTTGGGCAACTAACCGCTCTGGAATCTTTGGCATTGAGAGTTCATATGTTCTCTTGAGCTCAATTTCTTCTTCTTCATTTTTTGCCTTTTCGAGACCAAAGTATATGCGTTCAACTTTGTCAAATTCATCGTAGAGGTTCAGCAAACCCAAACCGAGGTCAATCTTAATCTCCTTATTTGGTCTGTGTCTGGCATAGAGGAATCTTATCACTCCAGGCTCAAGAACTTCATAGAGGTCGCTGAGCAGGATTACGTTGCCCTTTGAGCCGCTCATTTTACCTTTTTGTCCTTTTATTCCAACAAACTCGTACATGAGTGTCAGTGGAGGCTCTTTACCATAAACTGCTTTGATAATTTCCCTTCCAGTATCAAAGCTTGAACCAGCTGCTAGGTGATCTTTTCCTGCAGGCTCGAAGTCGACTCCAAAGTGTGCCCATCTCATAGGCCAATCCACACGCCATCTCAGCTTTACATTTCCTTCCCTTATGTCTGTCTCTCCTTCACTTCC
Organism: Thermococcus sp. LS2; assembly: GCF_012027375.1. NCBI lineage: Archaea > Methanobacteriati > Methanobacteriota > Thermococci > Thermococcales > Thermococcaceae > Thermococcus > Thermococcus sp. LS2. The sequence continues at coordinate 90,941 of NZ_SNUI01000008.1, forward strand.
ACAGTGAGGACACTTGTATTCTATCTTCCATTCACCGTCCCATTTGATAAAATCTGCCTCTTTTCTACACTTTGGACAGTAAATTTGAACAGGTTGCCAACTCTCTTCTAAATGAGGCTGTTTCGCCATGTCGCGGAATTTGTTAAGAATTGCAACTATCTTGTCTCTATTCTCAAGAGCCTTTCTTATATCGTTGGCATATTCTCCACTCTTGTAAAGCTTGCTCGCTCTCAGGAAATCAACTTCTATGCCGAGTTTTTCAACTTCACTTTCAAAGAGCTCCATGAAATGCTCTGCATAGCTGTTATGACATCCCCAAGGATCGGGAACTTCACTGACCGGCATTGTCAAGTATTCTTTCCATTCGCTTGGAACATTCTTTGGAACTTTTCTAAATCTATCATAATCATCCCACATATGAATGTGCCTAACTTTTTTCCCTTTGTCTTTTAATGCATGACCGACAATGTAAGCAGTAAAAAGTTCCCTAAAATTGCCGATATGGACGTATCCGCTTGGGGTTATGCCGCTTTCAACGACGTACTCCTCTTTGTCTCCTCTCTCTCGTATTATCTTTTCAGCCATATAATCTGCCCAATGAACCATTCTCACCACCTGCTGGTAAATATGAGAGATAGTTTTTAAGCTTTGGCTCTTTCTCCGAAAACTTTATAAAGTTGTGAATATATAACGAATATAAAAAGTAAATTTAAAACTAAAGGTGTTGATGAAAATGGTTTGGAAAGAGCTGGGGAGTTATGAGCTTGAAAGTTTTCAAGTGTTCTTTCCTGCATCTTTGGAAATCCAAGAAGAACTTCTAAAAGCAGGATTTAAAGTGCCCTATGACAAAGAAAAGGACTTTGCAACTCCAATACCAGTTGTAGCAGCTTTTAAAACAGGTAGAAAACTCAGAAAAGATAAGCTGTTAAAGGGCAAGAAAATTAAAGAGAACGGTAATTTTGTTGAGATTAGTCCAGAAAAAGCACTCTTGAAACTGCTAATAAATGAGAAAGGGTTCTTGAAATTAGGGTTTGAAGTTAAAACCTATCATCTTGAGGATTTAGGCTTTGTGAGAGTTCCTCCAAGAATTTGGAGCACTTGGGCCAGCTTTTCACTGCCTATTAATACTTTTGAAGAAATAAACGAAAAACTTAAGGAATTTGCTAGTGAAAAGCCGAAAGGTATGTACCTTGCCTCAAAGAGCAATGGGAAAAACATTGATGTTTATTCCTATAAAGGACGGAAGGCTAAAAATCTTGGTATCCCAGTTTTTGGCTATAATCTGAGCTTAAATTCATTTGAACTTGTTGGAGAGTACCTAAAAGAAAAAGCGGAGCAAAGTGGAGTAAATAAGGAGGTTCTACCATATCTCAAACTGAGTTTAAAAAAGAGAAAGGAAACAAAAGCTGGCTTAAAAGTTGGCATAGTATGGAGAGAAGGAAAGGCAGAGAAGATAACGCTTAAGCTTTCAACAACATATCCAAAAATTAAGATTGTCGGGCTTTATGGAGAGCTGGAAGGAAAGTCAAGAGGAGAGCTCAGTAATGAAAAAGATCATTTCATTATAGTTCATTCCAATGACTTCTATTGGGCACTTTTGAATGTTAGAAATGCCTTCGGCGTTTAGATTCTCGATGTTAAGTGTAAGACGAAAAGTATATTAATTTCATTTTTCCTTTGCATTTTCAGCGACAGCTGTTGCTTATTTAATTTCCGCGGTCATAATAGTGGCGATTATTTTCCCACAATCTTCGATTATATCAAAGGTTGTTTGGGCTGGGATACTCACACTTGCAGAGTATCAGAGGTTTCTCGATGATAACTTAGCAGTTCCTCTTGTTGGAGTTTTAGTAAAATGGCTTTTGTAATTACTCAGCCCATCTAACTTTTAAGCTATCTTTTTTCACTTTATTGAACTCTTCTTGTAAAGCCTTCCCGCTTTTTTCCATAAATGCTTCGACGTCATCAATTCCAATTTCCTTTAAGCCAACAGCATTGACATCTTTGGGTATTCCTTTGGCCTCAACGTTTATACCTATGTGGATTTTAATGCTAACTGGAGAAACAGTTGCTATTGAGATGCTGAGCTTTTTACCTTCAACGTATATATCGTCTCCTTTTCGTTTGGTTTTCACACCATATTCAGACAAGAGCTCGCAGATTTTCGCTATGAACAGCTTTTGTAATGCTGATGCAAGTAGGACGTTGGGAAAGTCAAAAACCTCGATTATGTAATGAACCATATCATCGCTTTTGATTTCCTTTTGGGCCCTCACGTCTTCAATGTCAATCATCTCCTCGACTTTAACGTTACACTTGCCCCTAAACACAACTATGGAATTTCCAAGAATCCCAAAATTTCTATAAGCCCAGTGGCTCCGTATTGCGCTTCCATCATAATCAACTCTTTTGTCTTTAACAACCAGAAGTTCCATCATAGACCCTCCAAAACTTTTTTCAGCTCTTCAAAACTTTTTGCATCAACCCACATTTGAATGAACTTAACATTTGGAATTTCTTTCTTTATGTCTCTAATATGAAGCGTCCTATCGTCAATATAAATTATTTCATCAACTTCATACCCTATGCTCTTGAGCTGTTCAACTGTTCTTGAAATCATGCTTGCCTTGTCTGGGTGGTTCTCAATTTTGGGGAAGATGAAGTAATCCCAGATGCCAAGAGCTTCAAGAATTGGTCTGACAAGTTCTTCCATATTCCAGCTTGCGATGCTTAGGATGAACTTATCCTTTGCCCAGTTTAGGAATTCTCTAACGCCTGGGAACAGTGAAAGCTCATTGCCATAGGCATCAATCACAGTGTCCTCATGAACTTCAAAAGGTGGTACAAGCTGAGAAGCATCCTCATGATCCCATAAAGTGCCATCTAAATCTAAAACCAACAGCTTCATTTGACCACCAAAGTAAAATAATGAGAGGGGTTATAAAAATTACCTTAAGTCTATTCTTGCTTTCCCTTTGAAATCTTGCTCTTTAAGCTTAAATGAGACAATGCCGCTGAAAGAGCTTAGATCAATGATATTTTTGCCTTTTTTGATATCGAACTTGTCGGTGTATGCAGGACTTAATGGTAAGGAAAGATCATACTCATAAACTGTCAGCTCATTATCTTTTGATGCATAAAGAATGAGCCGTGGTTCTTTGTATCCATCAAGAGGAATTCCACCAAATGTGCCGGCTCCGAATTGCATAGCCATTGCGGGGAATGCTAGTGGTAATGAAAAGCTAACCCGTGGAGGTTTGTCTTGGAGGATTTTTTCGTCAAGGATCACTATGTCTCTGTTTCCAGTATCAAAAGGTGTTGCATCCAATGCTCCAACGTTTGGAGTGGTATTTGTTGCTACGAGTATTTTGCCCATAGCTTTCTCTAGGCTTGTAACTCTAGCACCGAAAACTCCAACTATTTTGACCATTGGTGGGGCAATGTAAACCAAGACACTTGGTCCAACTATTGTGTTAGTGAATTTTGCAAATCTAATCTCTTCTGGGGTTCTTGGCTTATAGAAGGTGTCATGGTGAGAGGTATATGCTATTAGGATCCCTCCATCTACATGAAGGGCGTCGATTCTGAAGGGAGCGTAGAATGTGTAAAAGTCAAACAGTCTAACAAAGTTAAAAGGTTCGTCGTTAAGGGGGTTTCCCACAAAAAGTCCACCTCTCACAAAGGCAAACGCTCTATTATGGGCACTTCCCATTGCTCCAAGGTGGGGATGAATGTAATTCCCGCTATCAATACTTTCTCCAAGCTTTAATTTTTCCCATTGTTCCGTTATTAAGTCGAAGGCATGGATTTCTCTAAGTCCTTCTGTGAAGTTGTTTCCAATGCCAAAGAATGCAGTGTCGTGGACAATCGTTCCTTTTGAACTTGGTTCTGGATTAAGTTGTTCGATTTTTCCTGTTCGTCGATCGAGGGCATATATTCCCAAGTTTTGATGCCCATCCTCTCTTGCTAACAGCAGTCTATCATTGTATGGGTCATATATTATATCGCTAACCTCTCCAGCCCAGTCTGTGGGATGATGGATAGATTCCTTCCAGACTAAGCGTATGGAGTCATTTTCTGTATCATATTCATGCACGTGAGAATACTTGTTGATGAAGTTTATTGTTGCTCTTCCATTTCCTTTCCCCTCATAGATTGCGGGAGCGTGAACCCACCCGCCGAAATAAATGAATTCATCAACGACTTCAACAGCATTGTATGTATCTCCGCCCGAAGTAGGTTTTTCGCCAACAAGCTCAAATTCGTAGATCCTGTGGATGTTGTCTCGTATAAAGTGAGCTTCTGCTTCAAATGCCACTGTGAAATAAAGAACTTCATTGTGATATCTCAAGCCAAAAATTCCGCCACTTCCCCACTCGGGACCATAACGAGGAGGAAAACGGTGTAACTTTTCCCATATCACAATGATCACCACAAAAATTAGCACACAATCAACAGTTAAATCTTGCGATTGAAAGCTTTTAGAAAAGATCAATTACTGAGGACCGTGCATAGGCGGATTGGCCCAAAAAATGCCCAGCCCCTCAAGTAAGGGGCAAGAACCTCGGGCTGTTGGGAGCGGCGGACTAAACGGGTCGGTTTCCCTTCCCGCTTACATCCCCGCCCCATCAAACCCGTCTTCTGCGGGCGCCCTCGTCCCTGGCATGGGCCGGTCACCCAGGCCCTGCGCCAGGGAATGGCCGCCTATTTTCGGGGACCGCTTCGGCCTTAGATGCCTTCAGGCCTTATCGGACGCGGCGTAGCTGCCCGGCTATGCCCTGTAGGACAACCGGTAGACCAGAGGCCGCGGCACCCTGTTCCTCTCGTACTGGGGGCACCTTCCCCTCAGGCGGCCAACACCCCCGGTAGATAGCATCCGACCTGTCTCACGACGGTCTAAACCCAGCTCACGTTCCCCTTTAATGGGTGAACACCCCCACCCTTGGCCCCTGCTGCAGGGCCAGGATGGGAAGAGCCGACAGCGAGGTAGCAAGCCTCGGGGTCGATATGGGCTCTCGCCCGAGACGACTCTGTTATCCCCAGGGTAGCTTTTCTGTCATCCCAGGCCCCCACCGGGGAGGCACTGGGGTTCGCTAGGCCACCCTTTCGGGGCTGGACCCGCCTCTGTTACGGGTCCAGTCAGGCCGGCTTTTGCCCTTGCACTCTACGGCGGATTCCTGACCCGCCTGAGCCGACCTTAGGGCGCCCTCGATACCTTTTCGAGGGCGTGCCGCCCCAGCCAAACTGCCCACCTACCGCTGTCCCCCCATTCGGGGGTTAGCCGTACGGCAGGAGGTGGGCGGTGTCTCATGGACGGCTCCACCCGGCCCGGAGACCGGGCTTCGACGCCTCCCGCCTACGCTGCGCACCCCCTGCCGTACGGCAACGGCAGGCTGCAGTAAAGCTCCATGGGGTCTTCGCTTCCCACCGGGGGTCCCTGGCATATGCGCCAGGCAGTGGTTTCGCCGGGCCCCAGCCGGGGACAGTGGGGACCTCGTTACGCCATTCATGCAGGTCGGCATTTAACCGACAAGGAATTTCGCTACCTTAAGAGGGTTATAGTTACCCCCGCCGTTTACCGGCGCTTCACCCGGTTGTACCCGGGCTTCACGTACCGGCACTGGGCAGGCGTCGGCCCCAGTACAAACCCTTTCGGGCTAGCTGGGACCTGTGTTTTTATTAAACAGTCGGGCCCCCCTAGTCACTGCGACCTGCGGGTTACGCACCCGCAGGCACCCCTTCTCCCGAAGTTACGGGGCCAATTTGCCGAGTTCCCTCGGCTGGGTTTCCCCCGACACGCCTTAGGCTTCTCACCCAGGGGCACCAGTGTCGGTTCTCGGTACGGTCGCGGGGGATCGTTCCCGGAGGGCTTTTCACGGGCCCCAGGGATCGGCGGAACCCCA
>NZ_SNUI01000009.1:0-95018 GCF_012027375.1 Thermococcus sp. LS2
CACCAATCAGAGCGTATTTAAATCCTGCAGTGACTGAGTCACCCCTATCGCGATAGAACATTACTAAGGCATAAGCTGCTATACTCGTGACCTCAATCATGACGAAGAGATTGAAAGCATCACCCGTGAGCAAAACACCCAATAATCCAGCTTCTAAGCCAAGATAGAGCGTGTAGTACCATTCTAAACCTTCCTCATGTTCTAAATAGCGGTAACTGTAAATCGTAATGAGGAACATTAATCCAGCAGTGACTAAAGCAATTAAGGCACTCAGCCTGTCAACCTCATAAACTATTCCAATTGGAGCAACCCACTTGCCGAAAGTATAAACCAATGGAGTGCTTGAAGAGTAAGCCAGCTGGAATAGTCTATACGAGGAGATTAAAGTTAAACCCGTTCCTAAGAGGACATAAGCTTGAACAATTTTCCTATTCCCCTTGATGAGGATTGAGAATAATGGTAGTGCGAATGCAAAGACAATTGGAATGATTGGAGTCAAGCCAACAACGTTCATTTCCCTCACCTCATTCGAAAATCTTCTTAGCAAAGCGTTCAAATTCCTCCGAGATTTCTTTCTTCGCTTCTTCAGGCTCTTCCGTAGTCACGTTAATCCAGTTTACGTACATGTATTTGTCATCCAAGTCAACTACGACAGTTCCTGGCGTATTTGTGATTGAGTTCGCTACAAGTGTTTTTGCATAATCCGTCTTCACCCCAATGGGGACTTTTACTATTCCAGCCTCGTATTTTCCGCTGAGTATTCTAGCCATAACATCCAAGTGTGCTTTTACTTCAGCAATAAGCATGTACCAGATGAAGTAAATTACAGCCCAAAGCCATCTAACTGGGTTCAAGGCTTTGGAATCACTCTGAACGAGGTATTTTCCGACAAGCAAGCCCACTCCAATAGCAACAATTAACCCCGTAACCAAGTCGAATGGCTTTGTAGAGCCAGTGAAGAGGATGTAAGTGATAAAAGTTAGTATTGCCGTGGGAATTACTCCTCTCATTGCTCGCCACCCCCAAGCAACTTATTCTGAAGTTCTCTCACGTCAACAGTCCCGTATAGACGGTAGATTTGAATTATTGCAAAAGCGATGAGTACGTTAACGGCCATTCCAATAACAACAGCTGTAATAACGAGAGCCTGTGGCAGAGGATCAACTGCCGTTGAAATGAATTGCTTCAAAGCCTCCTTTGAGAGTGAGGGCAAAATTGGCGGTGCCACTGGGTAAATCAAACGGTAACCCAGCGAAACTACAACCAGATTTGCCGTATCTCCGAAGATTGTTAACGCAATGAGTTTTTTGACTAAATTGGGCCTCCTCGCAATTCCATAGAGGCTTATTACGATTGTTGCGATCAGAGATAATATGATGACTGCCCAGATGAATGTTATCACATCATTCATGAGCCTCCCTCCTCAAGAACCTCTTGAACACACTTTCCGGAATTGCTAAGAGTAAGAATACTGCCGTGAATCCAGCGCCAACTGCTAGGAATTCAAAGAAGTTATAGTAAATCAGTGAACCACTTACAAGTTGTCTTCCAACCTCAGCTGGAAAGATTGGCTGGTTCTGCATGATGAAGCCGCCATTAAGCAATGGAACTAATGCTACGAGAGCAATTCCTAAGAGACCAATGGAACGAAGGATTAAAGCCCTAGTCTTGTCCAAACCATGATCTTCTAAAGCATACTTGGAGTAAGCTGCAATTATCAGCAAGGGAGCAACTGCTAGGGCTGAACCACCCTGGAAACCACCACCGGGAGTCAAATGACCATGCAAAGCAATCGAAGCCGAAACAGCCAAAATCATCGCAACAATAATTTTCGTCACCGACTTTATGACGAGAGTTAACCCACCACTGAACTCTTCCGTCTTCTGTTTCGCTTCTTTTTCTTGCTTTTTGTTTAATCTGAAGAGTGTTAAGCTTCCAATGATTGCAAGGAAGAACACTGAAGTTTCAAAGAGAGTATCAACACCACGATAATCCCAGAGGATTGCAGTTACAACCTCAGGGCTCTTAGCCGAATAACCACCAAAGTAGCTGTTCTCCAAGTAGAATTCGCCAAGAGGTCTGACTTGAATTTGTGGAGTAAGCTTTGGTGTTATGATATAAGCACCGATGAAAATGATTGCCAAAATTAGTGCGAGTGGAATTAGCTTCCTCATTTAAACCACCTCGTAGCGAGTTGTTTTGCTTACTACAAACACAAGCAATGCCGTGTAAATTCCAACAGCAATTGCTATGTATGCTAAAACAATGTCTGGTGCCATTAGGATGTAGAATGCAATGGCGTAAGCAATAGCTTGGACTGCTGAAAAACCAATGGCCTTGAGCAGATCTTTTTCAATGATTGCCAAATATGAGAAGATTAATCCCATGATTACCGTGATGAGGAGCATTAGTAAGTGTATTTCAATCATTCTCCCTCACCTCTGCGAGATGGTCAACCTTTGGCTGCCATTTGACGATTTTAGCCTTATGGGCAGCGTAAGCTAATGCATGTGCTCCCGCTGGAGCCGCTAGAAGAACTATGATTCCAGTTACAAAGCTCGCACCAGCAATTGCATACTTGTGGGGCAGAAAGTCTGCCCCGAGTGCAAGAAAGCCAACACCAAACAATGGAACCACTGCTCCCCCAATAGTTCCTACCGTTGCAGCGTGCAAGCGAATGTAAAAGTTTGGGAATTTTAAGAGTCCGAGAGCGCCAAAAAGGTCACAAATGCCACCAATGATTATCATGATTGCTCCAATGTAGAAGAGGACTTCGTTCATGCTCCCACCTCCTTGCTGACCAAATGCTTTGCGATGTAAATGTCCAACAAGTAAGCCCAAAGTGCTAAAGTTATTGCTCCACTGATTAAGAATGCGCTCTTGAAGTATACAGCAAGGATCGCCATAAAAGCGGCAATATCAAAACTCATACAGTCAACTGCTAGGATTATATCAACTATTGTCGGGCCCTTAAAAGCCCTAATTGCATAAATAACAAATGCTAAAAGGTAAAGCGGAATAACAAACTTCATCAAAAGAAAAAACTCACTCTCAAGGCTCATTCATCTCCCCTCCATCTGTTTTAACTGCTATGTTAGGGACAAAGTGCCTTGTCTCCTTTGCTTCCCCAAAGAGAATTTCAACTATGTCTCTCTCTGTCTTCTCGTCGAGCTCTTCGATGTAAATTTCTCTCTTCTGCTTCTGCTTTACTAAGCCTCTTGCCATCGCTACAGCATAGATTATTGTCTCTGGCTTAGGAGGACAGCCTGGAATGTAAATTGTTGTTGGAGGCTCAATGCCATACTCCTCCTTAAGGATTTTGTAGAGCTCTTTCACGCCCCCAATTACTGCGTAGGTGTCGTACCATATCCCACCACCACAGGCACAGGAGCCAATAGCTAAGACTATCTTCGGCTCTGGGACTGCCTTAAATGCTTCAATGACCTTTGGTAGACACTCCCTTGTGACTGGACCCGTAAAAGCTATCGCATCAGCATGCCTTGGTGAGCCAACGAGCTTAATTCCAAACCTTTCAACATCTTGCTTGGGAGCAAATATGTTGAGTATTTCAATATCGCAACCATTGCAGCTCCCGCTGTTTAAGTGAAAAACCCATAAACTCCTCTCAAACATATCCCCCACCACCTTTTGCAAAGATTAGCCTCTCAGAAATTCTCCTAACTCTGCATTCTGGACACAAAAACATCATCTCCCTCTCCCAAGGTTGAAGTTCCTTCGCTGAATATAGCAGATGCCTGAAGGTGTCAAATGGCCTGCCACATTCTTCACAGCGAACCATTTGCAACTCAACAAACTGATGCAGATCTTCCTCGGAGAGAGTTGCCAGCTCAAACTCCTTTGTGAGCTTTATTGCCCCAGTAGGACATACATCCTGACAGCGGGCGCAGAAGATGCACCTTCCTATGAAGAGGTGAACTACCCTAACTCCCCTCTCCAAGTCATCATAAACTTGCAGTGCTTGAGGAGGACATGCATTTGAGCATGCTGTACACCCAATGCACTTTTCCGGGTCAATTACGGGCTTTCCCCTAAAGCCATCTGGAACTTCAAGCGGGACAAAAGGATACTTTTCTGTCACTTTTCCAATGCTTACAGCCTTGGCAATAAGCTTAAACCTCCCCATTGCTCACAGCCCCCTCAGATAATCATCAAGAGAGCATCTGCAGACTTTTTCTCCATCAACAATAACCATGTGGTCTGTACATGAGAAGCACGGATCTATTGAAGCTATAATTATTGGCGCATCTGCCAATTTTTCACCCATAAGCATTATAGGAACTGCAGGCAGGTTGTTGTATGTTGGCGCTCTTGGACGCCATCTGTAAACTTTGTTGCCGCCTTCAGTAATTACAAAGTGCACATCCTCCCCTCTCGGAGCTTCAGTTGCTCCAATGCCGACTACATATTCTGGGAGTTCATAATCTTCGTTTAGAATATCTCCGGGAGGCAACTGATCTAAAGCCTGTTCAATTAGCCAGAAGCTTTCAAATGTCTCCTCATACCTCACCAAGAATCTTGCGAGAACGTCTCCTTCTTTATAGACAGGCACTTTGAAATCCAAGTCGCTATAAGCAGCATATGGGTGGTCTCTCCTCACATCGGTGTCAATGCCAGAGGCTCTTGCAACTGGCCCAACTACTCCTATTTCTCTTCCCTCGTTCTTTGGCAGAACTCCAATTCCTTCCATCCTGCTTATAAGCTCCTTCATTCCAGCAGCATTATCAAGAACTTCTTTTGTTTCTTTCTTTGTTTTTTCAAGAATCTCAAGCACTTTTTTCTTCTTTTCTTCATCAATGTCTCTCCTAACTCCCCCGATGAGATTCATTCCATAGGTTTTTCTATTTCCAGTTAAAAGCTCCGCCAAGTCCATAAACGCCTCTCTTATACGCCATGTGTGCATGAATCCAGAGTCAAAGCCGAGTAAATGGAAGGCAACACCGAACCAAAGCAAATGAGAGTGCAGTCTTTCAAGCTCAAGGAGTATAGTTCTTATGTAGAGAGCTCTCTCTGGAACTTCAATTTTAGCAGCATCTTCAACAGCTTGAGCGTAGGCACAGTTGTGGGTATAGCCGCAAATTCCACAAATTCTCTCAGCTAAGAATGGAATTTGGTTTATCGTCATCCTTTCCTCTGCCAGCTTTTCCATTCCTCTGTGGACGTGAAATCCTCTGTAGACTGCTCCAACTATTTCCTCGCCTTTAACATGAAGCTCAAACACTTCTGGCTCGTGAAGTGTTGGATGATAGGGCCCCACTGGAACCTCCATAACTCCAGGCTTTTTCTCTCTTTTTGGAGGTTTGAATTCAACTTTTGGAGGCCTTTCATTGTAGTGAAACTCCTTCCTCAGTGGGTGGATCCCTTCAGGCCAATCGTCGGGTAAAATAAGCCTCAGCGGCTCTGGATGTTCATCAAAGAAAATCCCAACCATGTCCATTGCCTCTCTTTCAGCCCAGTTTGCACCGCTTATAACTGGAGTAATTGAGGGAATCCTTAAGTTGCTTGCAACTGCTTTGAGAATCACATATCTCTTTTCAGACTCACAGTTGAAGATGTGATACATTGAAAAGCCTACTCCCAATAAGCGCTCGTCAACGCCAACCCCAGTTGCATAATAACAGCCCGCCTTGAAAAGTAGCTCTGCAGTGGTTCTAAGCTTATCATTTGGAACCAAAGCTAAGATTACTTTCTCATCATGCCTGAGGATTTTAGCATCATTTCCTTTCAGAATTTCAAGTAGCATAATCACCACCCCACTACGGCTATAATCCACACAACCAAAGCCACAGCAGAAAGTTTCTTCATCAGCTTGACAGCTTGGTCAATCCTGAATCTTCCATAGTAAGCTTCGAATGTTGAATAAATCACTGAAAGAATTACTATGCCAATGAGATAACAAACGAGTCTTATTGGATTCTGGATTGGAATGATGAAGTTCAAAAGCAAGCTGTAAAGGAGAAGGCGCTTCAGGAATATTGAATATTCAAGTAAACCAAGATGTTTTCCGCTGTATTCGATTAGAGGGCCCTCAATTATTTCAGGCTCAGCTTCGGCAATATCAAAGGGCAATCTGGCACTTGCAACATATACCACAACGAAAAGCAGAATTAATGCGAGAGCTGATGAAATCCTCAAAGGCAGTGGGAACAGCTGCTCAAAGCTTAAACTTTTGCCTATTACAGCTATCGTGCTTACGATAAGAGCCAGAAGCAATTCTTCACTCATAAAGAGCGAAACCTCTCTGTTTGAGCCTATCTGGGCATAGGGGTTTCCAGATGAAAACGCTCCGATGACAAAGCTCAAAGTTGCCAAGCCAAGAAGATAAACCACGACTATAAAGTCCCCAATGAAGTTCATTGAGCTAGGCAAGAGTGTTGGGACTACTAAATAAGCCGTTAAAACTGCTGTGAAAGTTATATAGGGAGCAAGCTTGTAGAGGGATTTAATAGAACCTTGAGGCTCAACTGTGGGCCTTTTCAAGAGCTTTATCAAGTCCCACCATGTCTGAAGTATTGATGGTCCTTGTCTGTTCTGCAAACGTGCTCTGATTTTCCTCTCAAAACCATCTATTACTGGAGCAATAAGCAGAGCGAATGCCAAGTTGACTGCTATGAAAATTATGTTCATAGACCAACACCCCCTAAAACTACCACTAAAATCAGTATGAGAACCATTGCAAGGGAAAGCATTGAGTCTAAGTCATAGGACAAGACTTCAAAGTTTGTTCCAAATGTTCTTCCAATCTTTGCAACTTTTTGCACAGCCCTCTTACTAGTGCCACCTAGAACATAAATTTCACTGAAAGCCTCCTCAAAATCCTTATAATATCCTTCAGCAGGCATGCTCACGTTGAGATCATCGCTCCTTCCTGTTCTCCATATGGACACTACCACACTGTCTCTCGATGGAATAAGCAGCAAAGCCATTAGTGTTGAAATTAACAGGAACGCAAAAATTATTATTGGCGAATAGCTGCCGACTTTTGGCACAACGATCGATGGATAGACTATTAAGGCATCTAAGTTAACGGTGATTCCAATTGAGCCTAAAGCCGATGAAATCATTTTGAGCGGGAAGAATGGATATATACCAAATATTATACATATGACTGCTAGAAGTATTTGAGGAATCCACATCGAGGAGGGAACCTCTTTTGCCTCAATTTCTTCAGCTGGAGGTCTTGTAAAGATGGCTGTAAAGTACTTAATGAAAGATGCCGTTGTAACGGCACTTATGAAGAGTGCAAGGGCTCCAAAGAGCGAAATCAACGTCGGTGTTGGAAGAGTCGACATGTATATCATCCACTTGCTGACAAATCCGTTAAATGGCGGCATTCCTGCTATTGATAACGCACCTATGAGAGCTGAAACCGCTGTTAGAGGCATATATTTAGCGAGCCCTCCGAGATAGTTTAAATCCCTACTACCTGTTGTATAGATAACGGAGCCAGCCGTCAGAAAGAGTAGTCCCTTAAATGCCGCGTGGTTTATTGTATGATACAGCGAAGCCATCAGAGCTACCTTACCCAAGAGCTCGTATCCGGAGGAAATGAGATAGATGCCAGCACCTAATGCAAGGATGACATAGCCTATTTGACCGACGCTGTGATATGCTAAGAGTCTCTTCGAGTCGGTCTGGAGCAAAGCATACATCGTGCCAAAGAACAGCGTTATAACCCCAAAAGACGCTATTACGAGACCAATATTTACATCTTTTGGGAAGAAGCCAAGGAAAAAGCGGAACATCATATATATAGGCAACTTAATCATCACACCGCTCAGCAGGGCTGAAACATTGCTCGGAGCCTCTGGGTGAGCATCAGGAAGCCATGAGTGGAATGGTATCATAGCGGCTTTAACACCGAATCCTATGAGCAATGCGAATGTTAAGGCATAAAGCATTGCTGGATGGGCTGAGAGATAAACTGGCAGAATGCTGGCAATCTCTGAGTAGTTACCATTGAAGTTTGTGACTTTAAGAATTATTAACACAACAACCAAAATAATAAACTCAGCTCCAGCTTTTGTCATGCAGAAGTATTTGAATGCTGCCTTGACGGCTTTCTCTTCGCTCTGTTCAAATGCAACTAAGAATTGTGAAAACAGGCTCATGAGCTCCCAGAAAATTATGAACCATAGCAAATCCCAGCATATCAGGACAAGATACATTGTCAACAGGAAAATCGGATAGTTGAAAGTGTAAACACGCATGTCTTCTTTGTCAAAATATTTTTCCATGTATTTGATACCGTAAATTGACGCACAAAGGCTGAGAATTCCTAGTATCAGTAGGAAAAACGCTGAGAGTGAATCAACTCTAAAGACAAGCCAGTTGAGAGACGTAAAAAGCGATGATGAATTGAATAAGTTGTATTTGAGCTCAAGCGTTGTTCTAAACCCTAAGATTCCAACATATATCATTGCCACTGAGGCCATTGCTGATAGTGTGCTTACTATTTTGAGGACTATTTTTGCTTTTGACAACCCTACCAGTGCTGCTATAACTAATATACTAATTGGGATTAACAACATCTGAGTCCCCATTGCTGTTCCCCCAAATTTTTCTTGATTGGACTTGATTTTAGCAAAGTATCAATTTACACACTACATTGTCCGAAATACTTTGAGTGAAATTTTTATTCATGAAACGAAACTCATACATCTGTGAAATTTTCTGTGGAGTTATGTTTATATACTTTGCCCAATGTATTCATTTTAAACCTTTGGTTAAAACGTACATTATGGAACAAAAATGAGTATCAAAGAGAGAGTCTCAAATAAATTCTGTGGGAAATAAAATCAATATAGTCAATCTCGTATCCCTCAAGAACTAACTCTTTACCAAGCAAATTTTTGACAACAATCTTCCCATCCTTAACCTCAAGCAGAGTTACATCCGTCATAACTACCTCTGCTTTTCCGTCTTCAAGAACTATGACCTTCGACTGGCACATTTACAACACCTTTGAACGCTTTTTTATGCTTAATATCTTTCTTGCAAGAGCTTCAACATCTCTATACACTGGAGAGTCCTTTGAAATCGCATCAACGCCTTTTCCTTCGTTATCTACAGAAATAACATTCTCATCAAAGCCTATAAGATGGTAAGGTGTTGAATCTGAGAAAACTTTTGCATAAAGCTGGGAAGCTCTTAGAGAGTTGTGGACTTTGTTTATTACAAGCAATATATGGGATATGTTGAGCTGCCTTCCCATTTCTATGAGCTTCCTTGCTATCATCAAGGACTTCAGCGTTGGCTCTGCGACACATATCATGACATCGAATTTCTCTGCCAGTCCACGTCCAAATACTTCCGCTCCAGCCTCGCTGTCAACAATTACAATATCCTTTTCAGAGAGCAGAACATGCATCAAAAAAGCCCTTGCGAGAGCTAATGCTGGGCATAGGCAGCCTTCTTTGCTCTGTTCTATGCTTCCAACGACGACAAGCTTCAAATTTGGCTTTATTGTTATGCCATATTGCTCAGCTAAATCATCAACTTTTGGAGTTAGTGAGAACAGAACTCCCCAGCCTTCACCCGGCCTTGCTCCAGTCCTTTCCTCTGCAAGCTTCTCATTTCGTGAAAGCGGAATGATTTCCAAAGCTTCCTCGAATGGAATTCCCAGACTTTGAGCAAGGTTGGGAACTGAATCTGTGTCTAAAGCAAGTACGTTATACCCTTTATCAGCTAAGATATGGGCTAATAAAGCTGAAATTGTAGTTTTTCCAACCCCTCCCTTTCCAGCAACAAGTATCTTCATTTTAGTGCCTCCAGTGATTAAATTGTGCTTCTTCTATAATTGCTTTTCAAAAATTAAAAACTAAAAAGGAAAGTCAAACAGGCCACTTGAGCTTCTTTCTTTTCTCAATTATTACATTGTATATTGTTTCTGCTGCCTTTATTGGATCCGGTTCGACGTAGAATTTTCCTCCAAGGAGGTCTTCGATATCATCCGTGAGGAGTTTTGTAACCTTCTGGCTTCCAAGCACAGGTGGGACAACGCCTAAGTGAGTGAAGACACCGCTTGCAACGAAGTAAGTTCCTATCGAGACTGCC
The DNA here is from genome assembly GCF_012027375.1 of Thermococcus sp. LS2. Lineage (NCBI taxonomy): Archaea > Methanobacteriati > Methanobacteriota > Thermococci > Thermococcales > Thermococcaceae > Thermococcus > Thermococcus sp. LS2. The sequence goes on from NZ_SNUI01000009.1 coordinate 10,075, forward strand.
TTCTCGCTCATCCACTCTGGAGCAGAGCCAGCTACTGGCAAGTCTGGGATATCAACGCCCAAAGCCTCAGCGAGCGCTCCAAGGACAATTAGGATTCTTGAACAGTCAACACAGCTTCCCATATGCAAACATGGTGGGATTCCAAGTGCTTCACATATCGCTTTTAGTCCTGGACCAGCCAGTTCGGCAGCCTTTGGTGACATTAAGCCTTCCATCGCTGCTGCGATTCCCCAGCAACCAGTTCCAACTACTAAGATGTCCCTCTTTATGAGCTCCTTAGTTAATGTTACATGACTGTGATTGTGCTTAACCTTTGGATTATTACATCCAACAACTCCAACAATTCCTTTGATTGTACCCTCTCTGAGTGCATTGATTAGAGGTTCGAGAGTTCCTCCAAGTGCTTCAAGAATTGCTTCAACGCTGAAGCCTGCAACGACTTCACTCTTGTGTTTTGGAATGTAAACCCTCTCTTTTGGCCTGTTCTGGAAGTTTTCAATTGCAATCCTAACTATCTCCTTAGCAATCTCATCTGCTTTCTCTGGTTTAAACTCTATGTGCACTGCTCCAGGTATGTGAGCTTTGGGCTCGGTTGTGATTATCTTTGTGTGATAACAGCCAGCCACGTCAACCAATGAGGGCATTAAACACTGATAATCAACGACCATGGCTTCAACGGCACCTGTTATTATCGCTAACTCCTGCATCAGGAAGTTTCCAGCTGGAGGAATACCAAGCCTCATTAAAACTTCGTTCCCAGTACAGCACATTCCTGCAACATTTACTCCCTTGGCTCCATATTGTTTGGCCAATTTCTGCATCTCTTCACTTTGAGCAACCTCGGCGATCTTCATTGAGAGTATTGGGTTATGACCGTGGACAATTATATTCACGTAATCTTCCTTGAGAACACCCAAGTTTGCAACGGTTTTAATTGGCTTTGGCGTTCCGAAGAGGATGTCGCTTAAATAGGTAGCCATCATTGAGCCGCTCCATCCATCAGCGAGAGAAGTCCTCACACCGTGAAGAAGGAGTGAAGCTGGGTCTGCATCGACACCCATATGAGTCCTGTGCATGCACTCACAAATTTCTCTGTCAATTGCTCTTGGTAGAACTCCAAGCCTCTCCCAGACTTTAATTCTTTTCTTAGGTGCTGTTGCCATGAGCAACTTCAATGGCTCATCGTCGGGCTTTCCAAACTCCCATTCCAAGATGTGTGCAACTTCTAAGGCTATTTCACTCTCGGTTTTCCCCTCTATCTCTATTCCTAAAGCTTGAGCTAATCCCCTAAGCTTCTCAACATCCGTCAGCTTGTATCCCTTGAACTCCCCTGTTGCTGCTCCTTTAAACACGTGGACGATGTCTCTTGCATGGTCGCTGTGTGCTGCAGCACCAGCTGCAATCATTCTCAAAATGTTCCTTGCAACTATTGTGTCAGCATCTGCTCCACAAATACCTCTAGTTGGTCCAGTGCCGAATGGGTCAATCCTACATGGACCCATGTTACAGTTTCTACAACAAATCCCTAGCAGTCCAAATCCACATTGAGGTTGCTGCTCTAAAAAGCGGTGCCAAGCAGTCTTTACACCCTCCTCTTCAGCCTTCTCAATTAGGTCAGCAACTCCCTTAGTTTCAGAAACCTGCTTTGCAGGAACCTTAAACTTTATGTATTCCGCCATCACAACCACCTCAATACCACTTAACCTCTAAGTAGGCTGTATAAACATCCATTGGGCTGATTTTCTCTTCCTTTTTCTTTTCTTCAACAACTTGCTCCATGTATACAATTCCTGGGACTTTCAAGCCCGAAATTAATTCTTCTGCCCTTTCTTTTCTAATCTCATCCAGAATTTCCTCGAGAGTTCCAAACTTCAATGCCTTAGTAGGACAGGCCTCTACACATGCCGGCTCTCTGCCTTCCCTAACTCTCTCAATGCATGAATCGCACTTCAGAACAACCTTGTATTCTGGCTCATACTTCGGATGTCCAAATGGACAAGCTATAACACACATCAAACAGCCAATACACTTGTTGGCGTTGAGTATTACAAAACCCTCCTCGCTCTTCTTTATTGCCCCAGTTGGGCAGACTTTTATACATGGAGCATCTTCACAGTGCTGACACCTCAGTGGAACATTGAAGAAATCCGCAACTACAACTTTTAGCCTCGGCTTGGGTGTTGGTTTTTCAGAGATTGCTCCGAACAGTGTTTTGCTCATTGAATGCTCTACTGCACAGGCTATTTCACAAGACCTGCACCCCATGCACTTCTTAGGGTCAATGTAGATGGTAGGTCTCTCTAAACTCGCTTTGAGAAGTGACATTGTTATCACCTCAAAATTAAGGTAAACAAAGAAAATTAAAAGGAGACCGTGTTCGGCAAATAAATCAAAAACTCCTTAATTTATTCACGCACAAAAACACGACTTAGTATTCATATAGTGATACTATTGCTCTTTCCCTAATTTCTTTGTACTCCTTCAGAAGTTCCTTAGCAAAATCTGTCAAAATTGTTATTCCCTTCTTCCTCCCTCCTCTAACAGATATAACCAAAGAGATACCCAACTTTTCTTCTAAACTCTTTATTTTTTCCCAGTACGTTGATGGAGAAACTCCAAGAGCTTTACATGCAGCTCTAAAGGAATTAACCTGAGAGATTAACTCCAAAAGTTCCAAAATTTCTCCAGGAATTTCAACACCATCTTTTGTCACAAATGAGACCTGTATTTTAGGTGAAAGTCCAATAATATTTCGATTTATTGCGCAAGATGAAAAGAGCATTTTTCTAAGATCTTCTCTGGTTATTTTCCTATAGTTTACCTCAAATCTTGAAAGTGGACATTTTGAGAAGTTCCCATAGGGATTTAAGTACAAAGCCCTACAATTCTCAGCACTCGGAGAAGTAAGCAACGTCACTGGATAATTGTCTATGAAGACCTTAATGGCATTATAGAAATATTTCCTTCCATAATGGAGACCAATTTCGACGTTTTCTTTCTTCGCGACTTTTTCAAGGAATTTATCCGCATATGGAGATGTGTAAAGCTTTGGCCCTAAAGTTATCTTTAGCCCATAACTTTTGCACAGTTCAATTGTTGAAAGGATTTCAGCGAAGTCAGAGTTGGAATCCAGCAAAATATACGCCTCAAGATTGTCTATACCCTGAGAGAGGAGTATTTTCACTGTCTGAAGATTTGATTTTAAGTCCTTATAAGAGGGTATGATCAAGGAGATAAAATCAACGTTTTCAAGGGAGGTTTTGTGGAGGAAATTTCTTGAAACAGATACTGGAAGGAAAAGAGTGATCTTTCTACAGAGTTCCCTAGTTTGCCTAATTATGATGTCAATCTTTGGATGAAGAAGAGGATTTGGGCATGTCAAAAGCCCTTCATCAAATTTAAAATCCTCAAGATGAGAGCTGAGTGTCTCCAATGCCTCAAGAGGGAGCATTATTCCAGCGCAGCCAAATTTCTCTTTCCAAGGACATATCAAACAACTACTGTCACATTTGCTTGAAGGTTGAACTGCTAAAATGCTCATATCCATCACTCGAATATCACTTCAAATCCGCAGAAAGAGTTGCCAAGCCCCCAGCAGTAAATCTCACGTGTTATATTTTTTCCGATAAGCTCTTCCATGACCCCTTGAATCAACCCGGCTTCAAAGTCGCATAGGGTTCTGCCAATAGGAGGTGCCTGATAACAGCTGATGCACTCGTATATGTTCACCTTCATCTTGCTGAACGACTCATCTACAATATCAAGAAGCCCTATCTTCTGATTTAGAAACACTTTTGGCAGATCATCAATGTCCTTAATTTCACCAGTTTCTATCAATCTGCGAGCTAGATTATATCCTGCACCTCTCAGAATTAGAGTCCTCAAAGATGGGCTATATTCAAGCATGCCATACGAAACCATCCTAAAAGTCCTCACGTACTCTCTATCCTCTGGAGAGATTTTCATGAAAAACGGACGCACAACATTGAAGTAATTCTCGGGAGTTAGCTTAACCTCCTCTCTGTGCTTCTTTTTGCTCTTAACCTCCGCCTTATATATTTCTCTCCACTTTTCTATTAGAATGCTGATATCCTCCATGCCCATCATCTAATGAAATTATTTGCATATATTACTTTAAGATTTTTGGTCACAAATCTTTTCAATGAAAAAATTTAGCTGTTTATTATGATACTCCTAAAGCTTCCCATCGTTAAAGGAGAGTTTATTGAGAGAATAAACAGATTTGTCGGGTTGGTTAGAATAAATAATGAAGTCAAAAAAGCTCTTATAACAAACACCGGACGCTTAGAGGAGTTTATGATTAAGGGTAAGAAATGCTTCTGCACTCCAAAACAAGGAGGAAAAACTGACTTTGTTTTAGTTGCTTTTGAAGATAAAAATTCTAAAGGTGCCGTGATTGATACAAGAACTCAAGCGAGAGCATTTGAGAGGGCTGTTGAATTGGGGTTAATCCCGTGGCTGAAAGACTGCTACATTAAGAAAAGAGAAGTTAAAGTTGGGACTTCTCGATTAGATTACCTTTTGGAGTGTAATGGGGAAGAGATTTGGGTTGAAATGAAGAGTGCTGTTCTCAGGGAAGAGGAATATGCTATGTATCCCGACTGTCCAAGCTTAAGAGGTCAGAGGCACATCAGAGAGCTCATAAAACTCCGAGAGGAGGGCAAAAGGACAATGATTATTTTTATTGGAGCTTTGCCAGATGTTAGGAAGTTTAAGCCTTACGTTAAAGGTGACCCAGAAATTGCAAGGCTTTTAAAGGAAGCGAAAGCTAAAGGTGTTGAGATAAAAGCCTTGAGTATAGCTCTATTGCCTTCAGGAGATGTTGTTCTTGAGAACAATAATCTTGAGGTTGAAATTTAGGAGAGTTTTTAAAGCCCATAGAGTTTAACAATCCTTAGGGGGTAACACCCCAAGCTTAAAGAGGTGTCTGGAATGACGATTGTAGATGTTAGGATTTTAGTTGAAGGTGCGAGCGACGTTGAGGTTGTTAGTAAAGCTCTGCAAGGTCTTGCTTTAGGAAGTGAATACAACATAACAATTTCCTCAATAATCCCAACGACGAATTTAGAAATTGCAAAAAGCGCAGCAGCTGGGGCAGATTTGTTAATAATAGCAACTGATGCCGATAGGGTAGGAAGAGAACTTGCGGAGAGACTTTTCAGAGAGCTTAGTGAATTGGTTGGACATGTTGAGAGGATGAAAATCCCACTAGGGCACGACTTAGAGCACATAGATGTCGAGCTTGTGAGGAAAGAGCTCAAAAATACTCTCGTGAGAGCAGGATTGAAGAGTCTCCAGTTGCTCCCAGAATACATGGCTCTTAGAAATCAACTCCTTGACCTAAGAGGAAAATATGACGTGCTTGAGCAAGAGAAGAGAAATCTCGAAAGCCAGCTGCAAGAGCTTGAGCAGAAATATGAGGAGCTCAGGCAAGAATACCAGAGATTAAGGGATGAAAACGAGAATCTAAAGATACTCCTCGACAAGAGGAGTAATTTGGTGAAAATTGAGGATGCATGGAAGCAAATCTTTCCAGGAGAAGAAGTTCCAAGTGAAGAAATCATAGGAAAAGCCGTTGAAAAGCTTGGATTGCAGGGCAGAGTAATCGTTGGACAAGGATACATTTACGCAGAAGAAGAAAAGCTCGTTGAAGAACTTTTGAAGATAGTATACCTCAGCATGACAATTGCGAAGCCAGAAGAGCAAGAGAAAAAGGAAGCCGAAAAAGTGGAGGAAGCAGAAAAACTTGAAGAAGCTGAGGTCTTCGAGGAAAGAATAGAGGAGCTTTAATCCTCTATATTTTTTGTGATGCTCTATGGACATTGAAGAATTTGAAATGTATCTCGAATTGGAGGGCAAAAGCCAAAATACGGTTAGAATGTACTCATATTACGTGAGAAAGTTTTTAGAAGAGGGAAATGATTTAAATGCCCGCTCTGCTCTTCGTTTCTTAGCAAAGCTTAAGAAAAGCGGATATTCTAATAAAAGTCTAAATCTAGTTGTTCAAGCATTAAAAGCTTATTTTAGATTTGAAGGGCTTGATGGAGAGGCAGAAAGACTCAAGTCTCCAAAAGTCCCTAAAAGCTTGCCAAAAAGTCTGACAAAAGAGGAAGTAAAGAAGCTTTTGAGTGTAATTCCACCAACGAGAAAAAGGGACAGGCTTATAGTGCTATTGCTCTACGGCTCGGGACTTAGAGTTAGTGAGCTCTGCAATCTGAAAATTAATGATGTTGACTTTAACCGGTCTCTAATCATCGTTAGAGGAGGAAAAGGGGCAAAAGACAGAATTGTACCAATCCCGGGGGCTCTTCTCAAGGAAATTGAGAACTATTTAAGAATGAGGAAGGATAACAGTGAGTATCTGCTCGTTGAAGAAAGGAGAAATAAAAAAGACAAGCTCTCACCAAAGACCGTATGGTATCTCCTTGACAAATACGGAAAAAAAGCTGGAATTAAAGTTACACCGCATATGCTCAGACACAGCTTCGCAACACATATGCTTGAAAACGGGATTGACATAAGAGTCATTCAAGAAATCTTAGGGCACTCTAATCTCTCAACGACTCAAATTTATACTAAAGTCACTGTTGAACATTTGAGGAGAGCGCAAGAAAAAGCAAAGCTGATTGAGAGTTTGATAGAATAATAGTATCATCTAGGTAATCCTATAGTACTAAATCAATAAACTCCCTTTCTTCTCAGTAAAGCGAGATAACTTGTGAATGCTCCTGCTGAAATGGTATCTCCAAGTCCCACTGTTGATACTGGGTTTTTAACTAATCTTGTGGGGATGATAACAACCTTATATTCTCTTGTTCTCAGTTTTCTCTTTGCTTCCTCAAACCTAAGCTTCACAAACTCACCGTATTCGTTGTATGGAACCTTTAAGCCGACTTTAAAGTTCTCTGGACTCTTTATGTCTCCAAGAGAAGCCCTTGCTGCTGCAAGTATAGTTGCAATCTCCAAGCTCTGCCTGAGCTCATCTTCGCTGAGCGGGTTGTCCTTGTGGGTGATGTACATAAGATAGTAAATCGTGTGGATTTGAAGAATCTCAAGATTTAGCTCATCGAGGATTATTTTTCCACCCAAAACAGTGTCCTCAATTCTGTTGTAGTTAAAAATCCTATCTGCAAGCTTTGGATAGCCAAGAGAATTAAGAATGTGAGCAATCTCCGATTCATCCATTCCAACGCTATCTGCTAAAGGAAAGATGTTGTAGATGACCTTCTTTCTCAGCTCTCTGTCCTGAATCGATGCAAACTCCACATGAACCTTGATGTCTTTCTTTCTCTTGAGAAGCATTATATCCTCTTTCGCTTTTCTTAGATAATAATTGGCATCTTTTCCATCAGAATAGCGCTTTTTAATACCTTGATATCCAGACAGAATAGCTCCATCTACAAGCTCGCCAATTTCTGGCAAAAACGGCTTTAAATCTTCCTTTGTCTCAATTCTAATGCTCTCAAAACGTGAAGCAACGATAAAACGGCCAGAATGAGGAACTTCAATAACTTCATTTCCAAGCTTAAACCTCATACCTTTTCTAAACTCAAATATTCTGTTCACCTTTATTGGATCATTTTCACGATATGCCTCAATTGGCTTCTTTAAAACCAGCTTTCCATTCTCAACAACAGGATAAAGAAGATTCGGCTTGTTAACAAACATCTGAGCTTGTCTCTTAGCTAGAACGGGAGAATATGCAATAATTTTTTTAAAGTCAAGATTGGCAAGAAGGTTTGCAATGATTCCGACTTGTCCACCCATTCTCTCAACATCATACTTAAACCTCTCATCAAACCACACGTGCATCTCTTCGTTTACAAGAGGAACAGCCATAGGCTTTCCGGTTTTTAATGCATGAATAAGACGGGCAGCGAAATCAATAGGCTCGTTAATCTCTCTTGGATACTCTTCCATTCTCCTCCTTATGTTCTCTGCTCCAAGCTCGCTAATCAGCTTTTCAATATGCTCACTCTTGAGATAAACTATTGCATCAACGTTGATGTTGTATGCCAGATATAAGCTGAGCTTTTGAGCATCTTGAAGAATGTCAATCATTAGTATCACCCTCAGTGAGTACTAATTCAAAGTCAAGAAGAAGGTTTAAAATATTTTCGTTGCAGTTGTTGTATAAACGCCAAACCGAGCTGGAAGAAAAAAGAGGAAATCTCAGTATTCTACAAAGAGTTTTCCAAGCCAAGGTATCTTTTCTCTGACGTCCAATTCCCTTAAAGCAAGCCACAGCGATGCTTGGTTGCTAGTAACAACTGGAACACCCACGTCCTTTTCAAGAGCTTCAATTATCTCAAAAGTCCTTAAATTGGTACAGCTTATGAAAATTGCATCTGCCTCGTCCATGAACATTGCCTTAGCCATACGATAAGCTTCGTAAGGTTCAAGTTTCCCTACTTGTAGATTATCAATGATTCCAAGACCCCTAATATCAAGAACTTCAAATTCATTTGCCTCAAGAAATTCCTTCTCCCTCTGATTTATTTCGTCAGTATAAGGGGTGATTACTATTATCTGCTGGGCATCTAGAATTTTCAGAGCCTCAACAACAGCTGTGCTTGTTGTTACAACTGGAACATTGACCTCTCTCTCAATTTTCTCCTCAAGTTCAGCCTCAAAGTTGGCTCCACCAATAAAGGAGCCGCTTGTGCATCCATAAAGGATTAAATCAACATCAGCGTCTTTTAAAAGCTTGGCACTCTCAATTGCGAGAGAACTCATTTTTAAAAGCTCCTCTTCGGTAATACCTTTCAATGGCATCCTTGCTGTGTGAAGGGAAACACCTTCAGGCAGAGCAGAGTGAAGCTCCATCTCCATTGTAGTGTTTGATGATGGAACTATTAGTCCAATCCTACCTCTCCATCCATACATGAATTCCACCTAAAAAAGAGTTCTCAAGGCATTACTTAAACCTTTGGCTTAATCATCAGACAAAGTTAAAAATGAATTCTGGACCATAGATTCTGATGAGAAAATGGAAAGACGATTCTGGATATGGCTTGCCTATAGCCTCATATTAACCCTCTATGGTATTTTTAGGAGAGATATCGTCCTTTCTCTGATGGGCATTGGCCTCATTATACTAACGATTCTTGACAAGAAGTCAACCTTTGGTTCACAAAAAGGTTAATTAGTCAAAAAACATAGCGTTAAGATGGTGATTTTCATGGAGTTGAGCGAAGCAATAGCTAAGAGAACCTCAGTGAGGTTTTATGAGGAGCGAGAAGTTAATGACGAAACTTTAAAGGAGCTAATTAAAGCTGCTATAAGAGCTCCAACTGCAAGCGGACTGGAGAACTGGTTCTTTGTAGCATATAAGAGCAAAGACATCAGAGAAAAAGTCTATGAACTGATAAAGCAGGGGCACATTGAATACTTTACGGGGAGAGGACTGCCAGAAGAGAAGATGAAGAAGCTGCTCAAAAGATTTGAGGAGGGCATGTACAGAGCACCACTCTATCTAGGAGTGTTCATCAACAAGAATGTTAGAGCACTGCAAGGCGAGAAATATAACGAATTAGAGTTTTACTTTGCATTGGAAAGTGCGGCAATGGCAATTGAAAATTTAATGCTTAAGGCCGTTGAGCTTGGATTGGGAACGTGCTACATAGGGGTCACATGCTTCGAGCACATAGAAAAAGAGCTCAAGAGAATGGCTGACTTAGGAGATGAGTACTTCCTTGTAGGTCTAATAACAGTGGGATATCCAAGAGAAGAACCAAAGCCGAAAAGAAGGAGGAAAAGCGCTGAAGACGTTTTGAAAATACTCTGAAGAACCTTTTTATTATGATTTTTCTAAACCTCAACGGTGAAAAGATGATTGAATTTGTAATACTGCTGGGCCTTATCGGTGGGTGGGTAATATTTGCCTCTACATTATTTCTAATGCTCGCTCTAGGCAAAATGTGGGGATTGTTAGGTGTAATACTGCTAGTTGCAGGAATCGAAATTAATCATTGGCTGAAGGCAAGATACATGAAAGCAGTTGTTGATTACTCCCCAAGGACAAAAGAGTTAGCGGCTCATATATTTGAGATGAACGAGCTCATAATAATGTCCTCGTATGTCATAGCCTTAGCCCTTTACGTTGTCATACAGAAATATGTGGAGATTATGATAAAGCTACCTATGGGGTGAGGAGATGTTCAACTGCGTGATAGTGAGATACGGTGAGATTGGGACAAAATCAAGGCAAACGAGAAAATGGTTCGAGAGCATATTGATCAACAACATTAGGGAAGCTTTAGTCAGTGAGAGAATTGATTACAAGAACGTCTTTGCAAAGCATGGGAGGATAATAGTTAAAACAAATAGAGCGAAGGAGAGTATAGACGTCCTAAAGCGAGTATTTGGAATAGTTTCCCTTTCCCCAGCGATGGAAGTTGATGCTGAGCTGGAGAAAATCAATAAAACCGCTTTAAAGCTCTTCCGCAAAAAGAAGAGAGAGCTTAATTTGGAAAAACCAAAGTTTAGGGTTACAGCAAGACGAATTACAAAAGAGTTTCCTCTGAAAAGTCCAGAAATCCAAGGTAAAGTTGGTGAATATATCTTGGAAAATGACGAAGCTGAGGTGGATTTGAAAAACTACGACATTGAGGTCGGCGTTGAGCTAATGGAAGGAAAAGCGTACATCTTTGTGGACAAAATTAAGGCTTGGGGAGGTCTTCCCATAGGAACCCAGGGAAAAGTTGTCGCCCTGCTCAGCGGTGGGATAGATTCTCCCGTGGCAGCATTTCTCATGATGAAAAGGGGCTGTGAAGTTATTCCAGTTCACATATACATGGGAGAAAAAACCCTCGAAAAAGTCAGGAAAATATGGAATCAGCTTAAAAAATACCACTACGGTGGAAAAGCTGATCTCATTGTGATTAAGCCCAAAGAAAGGGAGAAAATCATAGAGAAGCTCAAGGAGCTCAAAAAGGAGAACTATACTTGTGTCTTCTGCAAGTTCATGATGGTCAAAAATGCCGATAAGATAGCGAGAGAATTCGGAGCTAAAGGCATCGTTATGGGAGACTCCCTCGGACAGGTTGCATCTCAAACGCTGGAAAATATGTATATAGTTAGCCAAGCGAGCGATTTGCCTATTTACAGACCGCTCATAGGACTGGACAAGGAGGAAATAGTAGGAATAGCAAAAGAAATAGGCACTTTTGAGCTATCAACGCTTCCAGAGGATGAAGTTCCATTCATTCCAAAGCACCCAGTGATTAAAGGCTCTTGGGAGGAATTCAAAAAGCTCTACAGGGAAATCTTTGGAGAAGAGCCTAAACAGAGGGGATGTGAGAAGTAAAAAGAGCACTATCCCTTAAGCAATTGATATGGTAAATGGGGGGTATTCATTACATAAAAAGTGCATATCCACGTTGTTGAGGAGTGGACTTTTATTCCCATCTTCTTTCATGTTCCCATTGGGTTTCCTTTTTCATTATCAATAAACAAATGGTATCCTTTACATTAATAAAATCGTAACGTGCTGTAGTGTTCATTTTAGACTTTCAATGGTGTGTGAAGATAAGTCCAAGTACTTCTATATCCCTCAAAAATAAAAAATCGACATAAAGGGATTTTTAGATTTCTATCGGATTAAAACATCTATTTTTGGCAATTTGGGTTCTAAAAAACTTTATATGTGGGAAAAACCGAAAATGACACGTTTTTGGGTATGAGGTCAATAAGCAAAACTCAATGTACACAATTGGACAGGAGGTATTGGGATGGAAAATTACAAGAGAGTATCCAAGAATGCTGTTGCATCCGAAAAAAGAGAGACCTATCGTGAAGTAACTCCCGAGGCTATAATCTTAGGTGTTATTTGGGGAGCATTTATGGCAGCCAGCTTTACATATGCGGGAATGATCATGGGCTTTACCTCCGGAGGTTCTGCAATTGCCGCCATAGTGGGTTGGGGAATTTTGAGAGGACTTCTAAAGAAGGGAACCATCGTTGAGAACAACATCGTTCAAACGATAGCTTCAGCTGTGAACATCTCCGTTTCGGGAGTCATATTCACAATTCCAGCACTCTACATAATGGGACTCCACACAGAGATAAATACGCTCTACTTCTTCCTAGCAACGGCAGCGGGAGCTATCTTGGGAATAACTTTCATAATCCCACTCAGAAAGCAGATGATTGAAATCGACAGGTTAAGGTTCCCAACAGGAACGGCTGTTGCTACTGTACTTAAAACTCCCGGAAGCGGTATAGAGAAGACAAGACTTTTGCTCTTCGGTATGGTCTTGAGCGCAGTAGTTTACTTAATACAGCAGTTCCCAATTTTAGGTTTGCCCCACGTGCTTCCAGAAGTAGTTGATTTGGGATCAGCACTCCACCTCCCATCCTGGATAAACTTGACTATCGCTTTGTCCTTGATGGTATTTGGTATGGGATTAATTACGGGAAGGAACGGTTTGATAGTCTTGGCTGGGGGAGTTCTGTCATACTACATCATAACTCCTCTCGTCAAGGCTCTAGGCTGGATTCCAAGTGACGTTCAAGGTGCAGCCATAAGCTCATTCGTCTACGGTAACATGACTAGGCCATTGGGTATTGGAATGCTCCTCGGTGGTTCAATAGCTGGATTAATACTCTCACTTCCCGTAATTGCGGTGGCAATAAAAAGCCTAGCACAGGCAAGCAAGACGAACGATAAGAACGGAAACGATGAGCTACCAATTAGCTACCTCTACATAGGTGCTGGTTTGGCCTTCATCCTGCTCTTCATAACGACCTACAAGCTCGGAAACCTCGGCGTTGGAAGGAGCTTGCTCACCGCTTTAGTCGGAGTTGCCTGGATATTCATCGCATCTCTATTGGTAGCAATGTCCACGGGAATGACGGACTGGAGCCCTGTTTCGGGACTCTCCTTAGTTTCAGTAATTATACTCCTCTATCTAACGAACAAGAACATTCCATTGACAATTCTCTTAGGTGCAACCGTTGGTGTCGCCATCTCAGGAGCAGCTGATATGATGCAGGACTTAAAGACAGGCCACTTGGTAGGAGGAATCCCCTCAAGACAGCAAAAGATGGAGTTGCTAACCGCTTGGATAGGCCCAATAATTGCTCTGACTGTAGTTGGGCTCATTTGGAAAGCTTATGGAATTGGAAACGACATGGTTCCAGCGCCTCAAGCTATGGCCCTTAAATCAATGATAGAAGCTATATTGGGAGGAAACGTCCCAGTAGATAAGTTCCTCGCAGGAGGACTCTTAGGATTTGCTCTCTCAATGAGCGGTGTTCCAGGGCTTGGCGTTTTGGTCGGTCTCTCAATGTACTTGCCAATCCTCTACATCATCCCATACGGAATTGGCTGTGTGGTTCACGAGTTTGCAAAGAAGAGAAGGGGTCACGAGTTCATCACGGAGAAAGTGCTACCATTTGCTGCAGGACTGATGGTTGGCGAAGCAGCTATGACATTGCTCTTTGCAGTGCTTACAGTTGCAGGAGTGCTTCATCCATGAGGTGATGAAAATGAAGAAGCTCATTGGAAATGTATTGCTCACAGCTGGCTTAATAGGCGGCGCGGTGAGTGCCGCTAGGATTCCCCCAATTTGGGGAGGAGTAATAACCTCATTAGCAATCATGGGCGTTGGAATAGTCCTAAGGAGGCAGGGAGAAAAGGAAGCCCTACAAAAAGCCAAGCAAAGCGGAAGCGGTGGAAGAAAAGAACTCGAGAGAATAGTGAAGCAAGCTATAAATGACATTGAATCACTAATGGCCTCAAGATCCTCACTAAGTACCAAGCTATTAGGGAGAGCTTATCAAAGATCATAGAGGAGTTATATACCTTTGAGGAGAAAGCTCAGCCTTTGAGGGTCGAGAGCATTAAGGCCTATGGTGAGATAATGACAACTTTCAGCAAGGCCGAGAGGAACCTCAACAGGGCTTGGAGTGCATACGCTGACGGCTACAAGGAAGAGGGCGATGCTTACTTGGAACTTGGCTACAAAAGCCTAAAAGAAACACTAGAGGTCTTAAAGAATTCAGCAGTCTGAGTTTTTTCTTTTTGCTTGTCCAATATTTTTCGAAAAAACCTATATTGATCTTATTACGCCTCGACAAGGGTTCAATTTTGTGCAAAACTATGTTTTTACAGTCTTGATAGCAAAACATAAATATTCAGAAACTGGATACTTCCCGGGGGCTTAAAATGAAGGCTGTTGCTTTGCTCAGCTCAGGAATAGATTCACCCGTAGCTATTTATCTGATGCTAAAAAAGGGTCTAGAGGTAATTCCAATCCACTTCAAGCAAGATGAAGGCAAGTATAGGAAAGTTCAGAAAATTTGGAAACGACTTAAGGAGCTCTATCCCGAAAGGCTGAAAGAGTTAGTCGTCGTTGATGTCTACGAATATCAAGCCCCTGTTTTTGAAAAGCTTATTGAGCTGAAAAAACATAAATGGATTTGTGTCTTTTGCAAATTCACCATGTACAAGAAAGCCACAGAGATAGCAAAAGAAAATGGAGCATGGGCGATTATAACTGGGGATTCTTTAGGACAAGTGGCATCACAGACCCTTGATAATCTGGTCATAATTTCATTGGCAACTGATTTGCCAATCTTAAGACCTCTGATTGGATTTGATAAAGAAGAAGTTGTAAAAATCGCCAAGGAAATCGGGACATTTGACATAAGCATTGAGCCCGAGGAAGGCTGTCCTTTTGTGCCGAAGCATCCAATAATTAGAGGCTCGTTGGGGGAATTCAAGAAAGTTCACGAGGCTGTTTTTGGAACCCCCTGTTAATTACACATTTTTGTATATTGTTGCCTCGAAAGAAACACTTATAAATGGTTACTCATACTAATACTCGGTGATAAAAGATGAATGTGTTTTCAAATACACTTGAGCTTTATGAGAAGTTTAAGCCAACCCCCCTAGTTAGGCTTTCGCTTTCAGATGAGAGGGGGGATGTATTTTGCCAAACTAGAGTTCTTTAACCCCTTCAGCAGAAGCATTAAAGACAGAGCTGTTTTCAACATGCTCATGAAGGCCAAGCAAAGAAAAGAAATAAACGGAAAGAACAAGCTTTTTGAAGCCACTTCTGGGAACGTTGGAATTGCAATGGCTTCTATGTCAAACATTCTTGGAGTCAAGTTTAGGGCATACATTCCAAAGCCAACGCCAAAGACGACAGAGACGCTTTTGAAGGTTCTCGGTGCAGAAGTAATTAGAACTGACTTTGAGACAATTGATCCCACTATGGTCGAATTCGTGAAGAGGGAGGCAGAGAAAAACAATGCTGTAAATCTCAACCAGTTTGAAAACGAGGACAACTTTGAGGCACACTACAAATACACAGCGAGAGAAATAGATGAGCAGCTGAGAAGCATAGGGAAAAAGCCAGATGTCATAGTAGCGGGAATAGGAACTTCTGGACACATAGCTGGATTAGCAAAGTATTTCAAAGAGCGCTACGATACAAAAATAGTTGGGGTAGTTCCAGCAAAAGGCGAGAAGATTCCAGGGATAAAAAGATTAGAAACAAAGCCAAAATGGGTTCCAAAAGTGAAGATAGACGAAGTTGTGGAAATAACTCAAAAAGAAGCAATTGGGGGTTCCATAAAGGTTGCAAGGGGCGATGGACTGCTGATTGGCTTAAGTGCTGGTGCTGTCGTGAAGGCTCTAGAGAAAGTCAGAGACAGATATGGAGGAACGGCAGTTTTAATATTCCCGGACGATGGATTTAAATATGTGGAAGCATTTGAGAGATACTTCAGTGAGGAAAAATGAAGTTAGCTGTGTATCTGCTCTTCCTTCAAGCTTTCTTTTTATTCTACTACTATGCAAGCGAGAGAGCGCTGGTCTACCTTCTGTTTGGAGTGCTAAATGTTGTTTTAGGTTGGGCCATTCTTAGAGGGGAGAAGATGGCTGTTAAAATAACTCTAGCCTATAAGGGCTTGGATTTGTTTTTCTCGATTTTGATGTTAATGAGTGGAGTTTTGAGTGCTGTAGTTAGTGGATTGATAGACTTTTTGATTATACATGATTTAGTGGGTTTGTTTGGAAAGAAAGAATAATCCCTCATACAGGATATTTTTCCCTCTATGAATGAAAAATCTTACTTAAAGCAAAGCTTTTAACTTTTCAATCCAAGTTTTAGTGATAGCTATGAGAAAAAAGCTCTATCTCACACTAATCGCCTCGTTCTTCGCAATACTTGGCTCAACTATGAGTAAATCCCCAACTTTACCGCTCTATGCTAAAAGTTTGGGACTAACAAGGGGAGAAATTGGATTAATAGCTTCGGCATCAACAATAACTGGAATTTTTGTTAACTTTACATCTGGATTCTTGAGCGACATCTACGGAAGGAAAAAGTTGTTAAAGATTAGTGGCTTTGTGTTCTTCTCTGCTCCTCTCCTTTACTTTCTCGCAAAGGATGCACTAGTTTTGGCTTTAGTTAGAGCATATTATGGAATAGCAACTGCTATATTTGTCCCAGTTTCTTTAGCTTTAATAAGCGACCTATTTCCAGAGAGAAAAGGAACCTTCATGGGGCTCTTGAGTTCTTCAACTTTAGTTGGGAGGGCTTTAGCACCTCTCTTAGCTGGAACTCTGATTTACTTGAGGGACTTTTGGATAGTTTTCCTCCTATGTTCTTTCTTCGGTTCAATTGTCTTTGCTTTAACCTTCACATTTCCAGAGACGGGAAAAGAACTGGAAAAATTTGAGTTTTCCTTCAGTTCTGACTTGCTCCTATTGGGTATTTTGGATGCTTCAGTTTACATGGCGTACCAGAGCATTGAAACATTCCTACCGCTTTTCTACTTTTTAGAAAACAAAGCTTAGCTTTCTGGACTAATCTTGACGGTAGAAATCTCAATAATGGCAATTGTAAAGCCATACGCCGGCTATTTAAGCGACAAAATTGGAAGAATAAAGCCAATAATCTTTGGTATGGGGTTGGTAAGCCTAGCAATGTTCATCTTTGCATTTTCAAAGTCCTTACCTTTGGTAATCCTTGGAGCTGTGCTGTTCTCTCTCGGTGCTTCAATAAGTGAAGCCTCAACAAAGCCTCTAGCAACAGAAATCTCAAAGCTCAAAGGCACAGCTTTGGGCTTTTTAGAGAGCATAAAAGATGTTGGCCAAGCTTTGGGACCAATAATAGTTGGATTCTTTGGATTTAAGCTCGGCTTTGCGTTTGTGGGTGTTTTTGGAGCCTCAGCTTTGGGAGCTTTCATCTTAAAGTTTAAATCGATAAAAGCAGAAAAGCTAGTATAAAGCTATCGTTTAAGCCTGTGTGATTTTGACTTTTCTTTTTTAAGCCTCGCCGTTTACGGAGGGATACGAAAACTAAAAAACCGGCACTCAAATAGGAAACCAAAATGTTTAAATACTTGTATGTATTAATATTTAATGATGGGAGACATGGGGGTCATAACAATCTCCGTGGACGACGAAGTTGAAAAGGAGTTCAGGAAGCTTGTGGAAAAACGATACGGAAAAATCCGAGGAGCGTTAGGAGTCGCCATCACCGAAGCTATGAAATTATGGATTAAAAAAGTCAAAGAAACTGGTGAAGAAGATTGAAGAGAAGCGTCACGGTAAAACTCCATCCCTCAAAAGAGCAGGAAAAGATTTTGTTCGAGTTAGCCCATGCCACGGCAGTAGTTTGGAACAAGATTAACTACGAGAGACTGAGACAATTCAAGGAATTCGGTAAAATAGACTTCGCAACTACAGAAAAAGAAGTATACTATGCTTTCAGGGACTGGATTGGTGGCTCAACAGTCCAGCAGTTAGCCAGAAAAAACGCGGAAGCATGGCGTTCATTCTTCACCTTGAACCAGAAGAAAAAACGGAGAGAATTACCAGGGTTGTTCAAACCAAAGCCTCCAAGATTTATTCGAGAGGAGAACGGTAGGAAACTCTTCGTTATTCCACTGAGAAACGACCAATACAGGATTGAGGGAAACACCCTCGAGTTGAGACGCCTCGGCAAATTTGGTAGATTGAGACTCCAGTTTAAAGGGAGAATTCACTTGAAGGGCAAACAAGGGCGATTAGAAGTCATTTATGATGAAGTAAAGCAGAAGTGGTACGCTCATATCAGTTTCACTGTTAAGGAAAAATTAACCAGAAAAGGGTGGACTAAAGTCCCGAGAGAACCCAAGGGTAATCTTGTGGCTGGAATTGATCTCGGAGTGAACAATTTAATGGCTGTTTACGTGGAGAATGGCGATGCTTTTCTTGTGAAAGGGAGACCACTAAAATCAATAGCCTTCTACTGGCAAAAGAGAATTGCTGAGTACCAGTCTAAACTCAACAAGAGTGGGGCTAAAAAGAGCAGAAAACTCAAAAAGATGCATGAGAAGGCTAAACTCCAAGCCAAACACTACATTAACACTGCAGTTAGACAAATCGTTGAGAAACTTTATTCCCTTGGAGTTTCAAGAATAGTTGTTGGTTATCCAAAGGAAATCGCAAGAAATTCAGATAAAGGTAGAAAGCAGAACTTTATCCTCTCCCACGTCTGGCGTTTTAACTACGTTATTCAACGCTTGAAAGAAGTTGCCGAAGAATATGGTATTGTTGTTGAAGTCGTTAATGAGGCTTTCACTTCTCAAACCTGCCCCCTCTGCGGCCAACGTCACGCTAACGGGAGAATCTTTAGGGGTTTGTTTGAGTGCCGCAGGGAGGGCGTTGTAATGAATGCCGACCTCGTTGGTGCTTTTAACATTTTGAAAAAAGCAGTGAAAACCATAACCCCAAGCCTTCCCGCTCTTACGGGAGGTAGGGGTAACGGGGGGAAGACCCTCCCCGAGGGGTTTGAAGAACTCTCTCTGAGGGTTACCTTGATGAGAACCCCTCAAACCTCCCTGCCATTGGCGAGGGGTTAATTCATTGGAACCCTCGCCCTTCAGGGCGGGGGGAGGTCAGTCTTTAGGAGCTAAAAGCTCATGTAAAATATTCTTAGCGAAAAATCCAAGCGAATACATAAATGATTCACAAAGAAAAAGAGCTGAGTATTTTTATTCAAATTAGGATACCATTCAATTTTCTTTAAAATCCATGGATTTTGCTTTTTCAATAAACCTGGTGCATAATAGGAAAAATATATAATGAACTTCTTGACACCTCGAATATCCTTTAAGTTGTAAGCATTTCCCGAACTCTTAAACCAAACTTCGTGTATAATTTCGCCAACTCCTTTCATATCTTGCTTAAATTTTAGTGCTTAACATAAGCATAAAGTTCTTTTGTTTCTAGCTTTCATATTTACTTGAAATCTCGAACTATTTGGACACATTGAAACAACTTCAAAGATAAAAAGGAGAGAGAGTCAAGCATGCCACTCTCAAAAGACGCCTTAACGAAATTCTTTATCTATTCCTTCGGAGGAAAAGCACCAAGCTGTCCCAGCATGCCCAATGCATCATAACCCCACCAGATTTCTGCAATCTTGTCGCCAGCGAAGCGGTAGATTGCGATTCCTTGGATATTTATTTGCTTACCAGTCGGAGGAATGCCCATGATTTCGCCCTTTTGTGTCCCGGTAACTGTCCAGCGTTTTACTACTTTATCGCCTTCAACAATAGTGTCTTCAACAGTCACATGAAAGTCGGGGAATGCCTTATGCATTACACTTGCCCATTGTTTATAGGCTTCGAGATTTGTAACCTCGGGGTTAACAGGGTCGTGGTTTACAAAGTCAGGGGTAAGGAGCTCATCTGCTACAGCCAAGTTTCCTTGGTTCCAAAATTCTTCGACTAATCGCTCAATGATCTTAGTCTTTTCTGTTGTCATGTTTTATCACCTCCTTTTACGTTTTTATGCTGTTATTTCACTCCAAAGCGACGCATTTGAACTTTTGGCGAGTTTCTGAATTTGTCCATATGCTGCTTCTCATATTTATTAAGTCAAAAACAAGTATATACACCTTTTGGTTATGTTAAATTCTTTATAAATAATCCAGAATAAAGCAGATGTTAATTTTTTATCAATATCAAAACAATTCTAGATATTTTTAAAACAAAAAGGCAAATATAAAAAGAATAAAATCACTTCAAAATTATCCTTGCATCAACTATAACTGCACCCTCACCTTCGTTGTAAACGAACACTGGGTTCAAGTCCATCTCTTTTATGTAGTCTTTTAGATCGTCAACAAGCTCTGAAACTTTTAACATCATGTCAACCAATGCTTTCATGTCAGCTGGTGGCTCTCCTCTTGCACCAGCCAGGATTGGGTAACCTCTAATGCTCTTTATCATTGCCCAAGCATCTTTCTCCTCAATTGGAATAATTCTAAATGTAACATCCTTGAGGATTTCGACGAAGATGCCACCAAGACCGAACATTATTGCATGTCCAAACTGCGGATCTTCAGTTACACCAATGATGACTTCTCTCCCAGGTTTAAGCATTGGAGCAACCAAAACCCCTAAGATCTCTGCATCTGGGCGATATTTTTTGGCATTTTCGTGAATCTCCTCCCACTTCTTCTTTAGCTCTTCCTCGTTCTTGATGTTAAGAACAACAACCTTTGCGTCGCTCTTGTGGAGTATTTGGGGTGACATCAGCTTGAGAACAACTGGATAGCCAAGTTCTTTTGCATATTCGAGAGCCTCATCAAGAGTCTTTGCAAGCTTCTCATTTGGAACAGGCAGGCCATAAGCCTTCAAAACTTGCTTTGCCTCATATTCAACTAAGGCTTTTCTGCCCTTGCTCAAAACATCTTCAATAACTTTCAAAGCTTCCTCTTTCATAAAAATCACTCCCCTTTAACCTTCTCCAAATATTTTGCGTATTGGACAAGACCGGCTAAAGCTCTAACTCCTCTCTCAGGCGTTGGATATACCGGAACCCCCTTCTCCTCAAGCAGCTTTGCATAGTATTCTGTCTTCTTACCACCCATTGCAACTGCTACAATTGGCTTCTCACTCTTCTTTGCATAGTCCGCTAGGATTTCAATTATTTCCTCTTCGTTAAGGAGCGGCACTTGGAAGAGAACTATTACTAAGATAGCGTCAACATTCGGGTCGTTTACAAAGCCCTCAATTGCAATCTTGTATCTTTGAGCGTCTGTATCACCAACAACATCAGTTGGGTTTCCTGCAACTGCATGTGGTGGGAAGTTCTCCTTAAGGAACTTGAGGGTTTCTTCGCTGAGCTGTGCCATCTTCAAGCCGAACTTAGCAACTGCGTCACTTGCCATAACTCCGGCTCCACCGCCATCTGTAATTATTCCAATCCTATCGCCTTTTGGAAGCTTGCACTTTGCAAAGGCCTTAGCAACATCGAACATATGTTCAAAGTCTTCAGCTCTAATTATTCCAGTTTGCTTGAAGACAGCATCGTAAATAACATCCGCCCCTGCCAATGAACCAGTGTGTGATGAGGCAGCTTTTGCTCCATACTCAGTTCTTCCACTCTTCAGTGCAATGACGGGTTTTACTTTTGTTATCCTCTTTGCAGCTTCAATGAACTTTCTACCATCCTTAACCCCTTCAATGTAGAAGGTGACAACTTTAATTTGGTCGTCATAAATGAAATAGTCCATTAAATCAGCATCGTCTACATCTATTTTATTGCCATAGCTGACCATTTTTCCAATTCCTATCCCAGCCAAAGCAGCCCAGTCAAGCATTGCTGCTGCGAAGGCTCCACTTTGAGAAACGAAAGCTATTGGGCCACTCTTTGGTCTGTCCATCTTTTCTTCTGGTAAAAACACAGTGTCTACACCTGTGTCTGGAACGTAAACACCAACACAGTTTGGTCCGATGACCCTAATTCCATTTGCCTTTGCTATTTCATAGATTTCTCTCTCCAATTTCTTCCCTTCCTCACCAAGCTCTCCAAAACCACCTGTGATAATTATAACTGCCTTGATGCCCTTCTCTGCAATCTCTCTCATTGTAGCTGGGACAAATGGTGCAGGAATAGAGATGACAGCCAAGTCTGTGTCGTCAGGGAGTTCTTTAACACTCTTATAGACTTTATATCCCTCGATTTCATCAAGCTTTGGATTTACAGGATAAATGTTGCCCTTAAAAATCCCTAGCTCCTTGTTCCTCTTGAAGTTCTCAAAAATGACGTTTCCAACCTTTCCTTTTTTGTTTGTTGCTCCAATGATAGCGACTGCTTTTGGTTCAAAAAAAGGTTTCAATTCTTCAACGATTTTTGGCATTTCCATTTCTATCACCTTTAGTTAAAAACTTTCGTTGAATAAGGCTTGCTTTCGAAGCTTTTTCCAATTAACTTTCTTCCTTTCGCTGTATAAAAGTTTTATGTATGTCAAATAGAATCCTTGATGAATTGGAAGCTGCATTGGTGATAATAACTTGGAAAGAATGTCCAAGATTATTTTAGATAACTTTTCAAAAATTCAAGGCTCTTTTTGAAATCATCTAAACTCCTAACCTCTAAACTCCATGTGATGTTCTTGGGCAATATCTCGAGCACATCATCCCAAGGTATTATCCCATCACCCAGCGCTAAGTGAGAATCATTCTTTCCATCGTTGTCATGTAGATGGATGTGAATTATCCTGTCCCCTAAGAGTTCCAAAAATTCTGCATAATTTTTGGTTACTGTGTATAAATGTCCAACATCGAAAGTTACGTAGAGATTTGTGCCATCAATTAAATTATATATTCTATCAGCAGTTTGACCATCCAAAATTGGGAATTTTGGCATATTTTCAAGAGCAACTTTAACCCCTATTTTTTCAGCAACTCTGTCAATCTCTTCCAAAGAGCGTTTGTGGACTTTTTCATAAGCTTTTGGGAATTTTAAGCTCAGCGGTGAATAGTGTCCTGGGTGAAGAACAACCAAGAGGGATCCCATTTCATGCGCAATTTCAAGGGTTTCAAAGATTGTTTCAAGCATCACCCTCCGGAGCTTTTCACTGAGTGCAGCAATGTTTAGGTCACTGAACGGGGCATGGATGATGTTTTTCAGCCCATAACTCTCTAGGGCTTCGAGATGAGGTTTGTAGTTATACTTGTCCAGCACGTGGTAGCCTTCATCCATTATTTCAACAAAGTCTAGAGGGAATTCTCTAAATTTGTATAGGGCCACTCCCAAACTTTTGTCAAATAATGCATACGTTGAGACACCTATCAATTTAACCACCCACAATGAGCTTTGCTATTAAAACCGCGTATATTGTTCCAAAGATATCGCTGTTGTTTGAAATGAGTGGAATCGCAACATTGTCTGGATCTATATCCTTCTTAAAGAGGAAGTATGAGATCGTGTAGGAGTAAAGCATGATTAAGAGAGCCATGAAGGGATAAGTTAAGGTGAGCTCAAGTGAGAATGTAACCTTTATTCCGAGCATAAGTCTTGCAATCAAGATTCCAAAGATGTTAATTAAGAGTCCTATGATTGGTGTGGTTGCGAATAAGGAAAGTATATCCAAGAAAGGCTCCAGCGAGAGATACCTTTCTATCTCACCTAAATGAAGCTTCGTTGAAGTTTTTGCTGCTATAACTGAACCATAGTTTCCAAAACTGCTCAGTAGAGATGGATAAGCAAATCCCAGAATTACGGATGCTTGAATTAAATGGCTGAACCTCTCAAGGGTGAATCCAGAGATTAATGAAAGCAGAGCTAAGAATGTGATTATAACAAACAGCTCCTTAAATTCCAAGAGCTCACTCTTCCTTATCCTGCTAGTCTCTACTAAGAAAATCAACAGCCCAATAAGGAGAAGATTCGATATCCAAAATGCTAGCTTGAATGACTCCAGAATTAGAATGAACATAATCAGTGAAGGGATCGTGAGTAAATCCCCCACAGATGCAACTAACGGGGCAGCGACGCTATCTGGGTCCGTTCCTTTTTTGAAGGAGAATATTGTAACAAATGCAGTAAAATAACCTAATAATAACGATACTAAAATTGTGGAGCTAATGACTATGAGCAGAATTTGGAATGCATGATAGCGTATGCCTTTAATCACACCAACTGCCCACAAAATGGTAACGGGTATTAAGGAGAGTATCATTGCAATTACAATGTTTCTCAGAACTTTCTTTTCTCGAATCCTCGGCTCCAAATCACCCAAATAGAGCATCGTTGAAAATCGAGACGCCATAGAGCCAAAGACATTTCCCCTCAAGCCCATCATTCCGGGGAGAATCACCAAGATACCAGGATAAGTAGAACGAATCTTGTTGAAATATTTACCCAGAAAAGTCCCTCCAAAGAACCCAATTATCAATGAGACTACTAGTGACGCTAATGTTGCAGTGTATGCCTCTCTCAGCTTCTCTTTCAAGTCCAAAAGGACTGTCATCGCCCTCCCCCTCCATCTCTGGCACCCCTTTTGGAGTCAACAATTAGGTATATAAAATTTCTTGACTAAGTTTTTCTTATCTCTTCATCACTAATAAGGCCTTTTGCATACGGGCAGAGCCCTCTTAGAGGACATTCGTCACATTTTGGGCTTATTGGACGGCAGATTGCTTTTCCGTGATCTACCATGGCATGATTCACATAAATCCACAGCTCTTTGGGAATGAGCTTCATGAGATATTCCTCAACTTTTTCGGGTGAAACTTTAGGGGGAGCTAAGCCTAAACGTTTGCTTATTCTGTTCACATGGGTATCAACAGGAATCGCTTGATAGCCGAAGCCATAAGCCAAAACAATGTTCGCACATTTTCTTCCAATGCCTGGCAGTTTAACAAGCTCATCCAATGTGTCGGGAACTTTTCCACCGTATTTTTCCAGAATTGTTCGGGAGCATTCAACAATCCATTTTCCTTTATTTTTCCACAGACCTACGCCATTCTCTTTTAGGAGCTTTTGAACATCTTCAACTTTAGCATTTGCTAAATCGTGAATTGTGGGATATTTTTTGAAAAGAGCATCACTAGCTTTGTCTGTTGTCTCATCTTTGGTTCTCTGGGAAATTATGCACCTAATTAAAGTGAAAAATGGATCTCCTTGTAGAATCTCGTTCATACTCCTACGTGGATACATCTCCATCAGTTTTTTTACAATCTTAACTGCCCTCTCTTTCTTTTCTTCCCAGCTCTCCTCAAAAGTGAATGAGCCTGAGCTTTTTTCCATTTTCATAAACTACCACCAGCGTGTTTTTAGTTCCCCTAACTTCTTTAAGTCCTTCGAATTTTTCATTATAAATCTTGTGTCCCCTTTTACTCAAAACTAGAACTTCATCGTCAAATACTAGCGTAATGCCATTTTCGAGCAGTATAATGTTTTTAATGGCTTTGTCAAATTCAAAATCTAAGATTAATTCCCTCCCAGATGAAAGCTCTATTTTTGTGTCCTCCTTCACTTTAAACTCCTTAGGCTCTGCGTAAATAACTTCAAATTTCAACTGCTTCCCTAATAAGTCAATTTCGACAATTTCTCCTTCCTTAACTTCTTTACCTTTAATCTTTGCCTTTAAGATGTCAATGAACTCTGGGGGAAGTTCTACTTCAAAGAGAGGTTTAAGAATGAGCCTCATTTCGCATCCCCAATAAAAATAATCCTTACCACACTTAAAAGAGTATTCATCTTTCGATACCCTCCAAAGATATTTTGTACTCCAGCCATACAAACTTACCGAAAGATTTATAACGTCAAATATATCGATCGATATATCGAGGTGAAGAATATTGGAGCGACCAAAGTTTAAAGGACATCTTAAGCTACTCGTGCTTCATCTGTTGAGTAAAGAACCAATGCACGGTTATGCGATAATGAAAGGACTCGAAGAGAGGTTTGGAATTCCAGCTCCAAGTGCTGGAGTGATATATCCAATCCTATTCAGCTTGAAGCGCGCTGGACTTATTGAAACAATAGGAACTGGACAGAGGGAGAAAAAAATCTACAAGATAACAGAAAATGGCATTGAGTACCTAAAAGAGCATGAAGATGAGCTGAAGGAAGCAATCAAGCTCGCAAGAATTTACAGAGAGTTTTCTGAGATGGGAGGGAAAGAGCTTAGAGAAGCATTCAAGTTGATTTTTGACAACTTTGATAACCTTACAGAAAAGCAGAAGGAAGAGCTTTCCAAGATAATAAGGGAGTTCGCAAAGAGAATCAAGTTCATTGTGGAATTTGGTGGTTCATATGAGTGAGGTAAAGAGCTGGAGAGAATATTACAAGGAGATGAAGCAAAAGGCTCCGCTGACAATTTACTACCCAATATGTGGCGGAGGGGAGGAATGCATAACTGTCTGTCCCTATGGCGAAAAAATTTGGAGCGTTGAGCCTATGAAGGTTTCCCTCTTTGGCTTCAATGAAAAAGTCCGTCTAAGGCCAGTTATGAAAAATCCAGAGCTATGTAAGGGGTGTTATCTATGCGTTGAAGCTTGCCCAACAGGCGCGCTGAGGCCTAGAGATAACCCCATTAAGCATTCATTCTTAACTCTCATTTACAATACCCTAAAGCTTCCGTTTAAGAAGAAATACAACATCAAGTTCGTTTTTCGCCCAGAACACGTTGAGAAGTTCAGGCGCAACAATGGGAGGTGAATAAAATGGAATATGCAATAATAGCTGATAATCTTGTTAAGAAATACGGAGACTTCACAGCTGTTAAAGGCGTTTCATTTAAAGTCAGGAAGGGTGAGATATTTGCGTTTCTGGGACCAAATGGGGCGGGAAAGACCACAACAATTCACATGCTTGTTACACTGCTCAAACCAACCTCAGGAAAGGCCACTGTTGCTGGATATGATGTTGTAAAAGAACCAGATAAGGTTAGGAAAAAGATTGGAATAGTTTTTCAAGATCCAAGCTTGGATAGAGAGCTAACAGCTTACGAGAACATGTACATTCATGGAAAGATTTACGGACTAAGTGGGGACAAACTGAAGAAAAGAATCATGGAAATGCTGAAATTTGTCGAGCTTGAGGAGTTCAAAGACAGGCAGGTAAAGTTTTTCAGCGGTGGAATGCAGAGAAGACTTGAAATTGCGAGGGCTTTGATTCATGAGCCAGAAGTCCTCTTCTTGGACGAGCCAACGATAGGATTAGATCCACAGACAAGAGCTCACATCTGGGAGTACATAAAAAGAATGAAGGAAGAGCATGAAATGACAATTTTCCTAACAACGCACTACATGGATGAAGCAGAGCAACTAGCTGACAGGATAGCAATCATTGACCATGGAAAAATCATAGCAGAGGGAACATCTGAAGAGCTCAAAAAGCTCATCGGAAATGACGTCATTTACATCAGAATAGCGAATGGAAAAGAAGGGATAAAATGCCTAAATGCCGATTTCATAAGAGGCTGTAAGGTTCTTCCCGACGGAAGGGTTAGGCTCGAAGTTGTGAATGCTGCTGAAGCTCTGCCAAAGCTCTTTGAACTTGCTCAGCAATACGGCGTCAAAATCTTGGAAGTCACATACCACAGACCAACACTCAATGATGTGTTCTTGTATCTAACGGGTAGAGAACTAAGAGAAGAGAGTGCAAGCGGTTTTGACATGGCAAAAATAGCAGTCAGAAGGAGGTATATGAGATGAAAGCTTTTACGACAATGGCTTATCGCCAGATTAAAAGATTCTTCAGAGCTAAATCAAGAGTCATAGGAATGTTTGTGAATCCTTTGATGTGGCTTATATTCTTCGGACTAGGATGGAGCAAAGTCTTTAACTTCCCAATGGCGAGTGCACTCTTTGGAGGTGTTGACTACCTCTCATTCCTTGCACCGGGTATAACAGCAATGACGATCTTCAATGCAAGCTTCATAGCCGGAATAAGCGTCATCTGGGACAAGCAGTTTGGATTCCTCAAGGAGATTTTAGTTGCTCCAGCATCAAGGAAAGAAGCCATAGCTGGCAGAATAGTCGGGGACTCAATAATGGCAGTCCTCCAGGGATTGATTATCCTCTTATTGACCTTCACCATAGCAAGCAGCCTTAAGTTTTCCGGTGTGTTGCCAATGATACTCATAGGATTCCTGCTTGCAATAGCATTCTCAAGCTTCGGCGTCAGCATAGCTCTCAAGATGACAAGCATGGAAGGATTCCAAATGATAATGAGCTTTCTAATGCTCCCCCTAATGTTCCTCAGCGGAGCGTTTTATCCGGTTGAGACGATGCCAACATGGATGCAGTATTTAGCTTATATAAACCCACTAACCTACGCCGTTGATGCAGCAAGGCATGTATTGGTTAACGCACCAACAACTGCAGCAGCTCCAATACCCGGCATACCAACAGTTTCACTCACGAGATTTTCGCTGATGACAGACATTGGTGTTCTGGCAGCCCTAGCCCTAGCATTCCTCATAATAGCCATGATTTCATTTGAAAAAGCAACAATTGAGTGAAGGTGTCAAAGCGGATTTTCCTTCTTTTCTTTGTTCTTAAACATCTCATAACTTATCTTAAGAGCCTCTAAAACCGGGAGATTTTCTCCAGCAAAAAATGCAAGCATTGCTCCGCCGCCGGTGCTTATATGACTGATCCCCTGAATGTCGTACTTATATATGCTCGCTATGCTGTGCCCTCCTCCTACAACGGAAAATGCTTCGCTTTCTCCAATAGCTCTAAAAACACCTACTGTCCCCCTTGCAAATTCCTCTATCTCAAAGACTCCCATGGGGCCATTTGCCACAATTATTTTTGCCTGCTTTAGAATCTGGGCGTATTTCTCGATAGTCCTTGAGCCTATGTCGAGAATTTGATATTCGTCAAACAGCCACTTTTCATCACTCAGCAAATCTATCTCAAGTCTCTCTCCTTTGTAATCAATGGCAAAGTCAACTGGAGTTCTAATGTATGGATAGAATTCATCCAAAAGCTTCTCAGCCCAATCTACTAACCCTAGGAGTCCCTTTTTCTCGAGGAATTCGATATTCGCAACCCCGAGGTTGTATCCTTTTGCCAGTGTAAAGATATTTCCAACCAATCCACCAGTAAGGATTAAATCCGCCTTTTCTTGCCTCAGCACATTTTCTGCCACCCTAAGCGAGTCATTGACCTTTGCACCGCCGAGCACATATACCTTTGGCCTCTCTCTGCTTTCGTAAGCTCTGGTTAAGGCGTTAACCTCTTTTTCCATTAAAAAGCCCATTATCATCGGCTTAATTCTAGCAAAGCCTACTAGAGAAGGCTGAGAACGATGAGCAGCAGCAAAGGCATCGTTGACAACATAATCTAAGAGCGGAGCAAGCTTCCTTACAAAATGAGTTTTCTCGCATTCCTCAAGAGGTTTCTGCTTTATTTCCTCAGCAGCAAAGCGAAGATTTTCTAAAATTATAGCTTCACCGGGTTTAAGAGACTTTATCTTTTCTCTAGCGTATTTTCCAAAGATATCCTCAACATATTCAACCTCTCTACCAATCAATGAACTCAAGATTTCAGCGTGCTGCTCCGTTGTGATATAGTCCTCATTGTACGGCTTGCTCTGGTGAGTAGCTATTACAACCTTTGCATTGTGCTCAAGAAGATAAAGCAGAGTAGGCAAAACAGCTCTAAACCTTGCATCACTTATGATTTTACCATTTTTCACAGGCGAATTCAAATCCACTCGCAGAAAGACCGTTTTGCCGTTATAATTGAAATCCGTGAGCCTGAACATTTCATCACCAAGGATACGTCAATAAAAAGCGCATTAAAAGGTTATCTTATACACTTTGGGTGATAACAATGAAAAATCAGAAGAAAAAATCGAGAATTAAGTCATTAAAAGGTTCTCAATCAGCTTTATTGCCTCCACAATCTTAACCTCTGGCTTTTCTTCCACCTTTGGAAGTTCGAGGTTTATGACCAATCTTTCTTCTCTTCCTTCCTCTTCAAGGTCATAGACCTCAAGCTCTTCTATGTCAACATCTTCAAAGAGGCTCTCAACTTCGGGGCCGAGTATCTTTTTGTCGTTTCCATAAACTTCAACTCTCACAACATCATCTTTTGATGATGTTAGAACCACTATTTCATAATCCCCAATCCTCTTTGTGAAGCGTATCATATTTCCATATCCAATTATCTCCTCTTTAAATCCTAGCTTTTTCATTGTAGCTCTTATCGTATCAACTTTTGCCTTCATCTTCCTCAAAATTCTCTCCTTAAGTTTATAGCTCTCTTCAAGAGCCTTTTTAATGCCCTCACCAGCTTTTTCAATCTCGCCCTCCCAAATGCCAATGAGCTTCAAACCTGAAGAAGTTGATCTGAGCTCAATCTTTAAGCTGTCAACATCAAAATCTCTCAAATCATCTATTTTAAGCTCGCTAAGTCTTAGGATTTCAAATTCAATTCTAACAATGTTTCCAAAGGCTTTTCCCTTAAATTTCACGGGCATCACCCAAAGGAGAAAAACTGATAATGGTTTAAAAACTCTTCCCCTCCCAATATTGTAGAAAAGACAAAAGGAAGAAAGAGGATAAGCTCATTTTCTCCTCCTCATGAGCAGTGGAATCAGTGCCAATCCAACAATCGCCGCTGGACCGCATATCTTGCTTGTTGTGGCTGTTGAAGTTTGTGTTGGTGAGCTTTCACTTGAAGTAGTCTCAGAGGTTGTAGTAGTTGTTGTCTTTGTGGTTGTTGTCGTTTTGCCCATAACTTTTTCAGCAACAGCCTTGTTGCCGTAGAAGTCAACTGCAACTACTCTGATTGTGTATTCATCCGCATCAACACCTGGGATCTGAGCAAGGAAGTAATTAACGTTTGGTCCGCCCTTTGTAGGCTCTGCTGGATACTTCTTGACTTCACCATTAGCTTCAATCTCCACATATAAGTCTTTGATTCCCAAGTTATCGCTTGCCTTGAAGTAAACCTTAAATGGCTTTCCTTTTATTGGCTTTGAAGGTGATGTATAAGCAATGCTGACCTGTGGCTTCTCAGTGTCTTTACCCTTTGTTATCACAAGCTCACTGATGCCTTTTGGAACAGTGACCTCAAGGAGCATGTAGTGCTTATCTCCGATGGTTCTTTCTCCTAAGACCTTGTATTTGACATTTGTGACAGCATCATCGACTTTTGCCCCCTCCGGCACAACAACTGCTATCTTACCTGTTGTCTCCTGATACTCATTCACGAACTTAATTGCTGAACCAAAATCAGTTGTGTGCCTAAACACTATAAACTCCTGTGGAACAGGGAATGAACTTATTGGACCAAAGAGGGTACCAAACATCTCTTCGATTCCTGGAAGTCTAACGTTTCCATTTTCGTCAATTTCTACAATTCTTGAACCGTACCAGTTGTCTTCTTCTCTCTTGTCTGGAGCACCAGTTGTTGTTGAAGTTACAAACCAGTGCTCATTTCCGTTCTTGTCAATATACACCTGAACGTAGTCTGCATGAACGTGTCCGCTTAAGACGAGTTTTATGTTGTACTTTTCAACATCCTCGAGGAATCTCCTGGCTAAGTCTTCACTTGTTCTTTCTTTTCCACCAATCCAGTACCAGCTTACGAGAGGAGCTATTGTCTCCCAGTCATCAAATGCACTGAGACCTTCAATTTTTCCGCTCTTTCCTTCTGGAGTCTTGTACCAGTATGGGTGGTGAACTAAAATAATTGGTATTTTATCTGGGTTTTGTTCAAGTATCTTCTCCATCCACTCAAGCTGCTCCATAGTTGGGTGTGATCTTTCATTATCAGAATCCAAAGCTATGATTATGAACTTGCCAATTGTGATATAGTAGATTGGTGGAGCAATGAATTTTGAGAAATACTTTGGTGGATCATCATGATTACCTTTAACGATTATTATCGGCTTCTCAGCAGCAATGGCATTTTCCATTAAGCTAAGCAGATATCCATATGCTTTGCTGTCACCTGCAGTATCAACGACATCACCTGTTGCAATGATTACATCAACTGCTGGGTTCATTCCCCAGTATGTGAAGAAGCTGTCAGCTGCTACGTAGCTTGAGAGTGGAATTGCCCCTTCACCGCACTTGAATATGCTTCTGCAGAACTTTTCTCCATTTACATAACCAATCTTTGCACCGCTTGTAATGTGGAGATCGCTTCCATGAGCAATCCTGAGAACCTTTGGATACTCCTTGAGAATCCAGACACCGTTTGGAACAACAACTTCGCCCTTATTGGACTTCACAATCAAGAAATAGTCATCTGGAACTACGTTATCTGGGATTTTAACCTGAAGTTCATTTCCATTCTTTCCAACTATCTGGAGCTCATAGGGGCCGTTAAGCACTGAGACTATTGAAAGGCTTGTTATTTCAACGCCATCTTGAGCCCTCATTGTAACTGTTTCCCCTGGAAGAGCCACAACTGGAGCTCCTGGAGCAGGGTACGCCAAAACATCAAGTGGAGAAAGCGTCGCTGCCTCTACTTGTACTACTTGGAACATAGAAAATACCATCAAAACTAAAAGTAATGCAACTCCCTTCTTCATGGTACCACCAAATAAAAAAATGCTAATTTAGCTATAAAATATTATCCGACACAAATTTGTGCAACTAAGGAATAAAAAGTGAGAATATTTAACACTACGAGTTCCATCTGACTGAAATTAGAGCCAATCCCATAATCTTTTCCGAAAGCTCGCTTTTTCCCCCTAATCTTTTGTATTCCTGGTACCCTTGCCATATTTTCGAGTAGAGTTTTTGAGCTGCATCAACCTTATGCCTCCTTGTCGCTACAAAAAGCCGAGTTAAGTGAACCGCCATATCCAGCAAAATGTAATCCGCTCTGCTGATAGGTTTTACAATTGAAGGGACCATCTCACCGTAAACTGGAATGAATTTACATTTTAACACTCTGCTTTTTCCAAGTTCGTCCTCAATTTCGCTCTCTTCAAACTCTATCTTGCCCTCAATCCAGCTTAACTTTTTGATTTTTCTGAGAGGTATTTTCTTTGCATCTTCAAATTCTACATCAATTGGAATATTCAACGCAGCTTTTACCAGAAGCTCGACATCCTGCGTTATGTGGACAACTCCAAAAGGATGTTCCTTGATTTCTTGAAAGCTCTTTCCTTCAAAAAGCTTGAAATAAAAATAATTCCCTTTTCGAATAATCCCAATGGGGGTTAAGTTTGACTTTGTTACTAGCAAAACCTCATACACTTTTCCTTCATCAAACAGCTCCAAAATCTTCATGCTCTCACCCAAGAAGGAAGTTAAGAAAAGAAAGTCAGAGTTGCTTTGGCAAGATGAGGATATCGTCTTTATTTATGTAGAAAGTAACTGGTCCTTGTGGCTTTAAGCCCATAACGTCCTTATCACTTATGGTTCTTGCAATGATTCTAGTTTCTCCGAACATTCCAACGACCTCGATAAAGAATCCATAGTATTCGATGAGATCAACCTTACCTTCAAGCTTCACAGCATTTTCAATTGGCTTTAAGCTGATACGCTCTGGCCTAATAACGATGACAACTTTGTCGCTCTTGTCGGTATATGTTAGCCCTTCAAGTCTGAAGTGTTCAAACTCTACTGTAACCTTGTCGCCATGTCTTTCAACAACCTTTGCTGGAATTACGTTTGTCTTGCCCATGAAAGATGCAACAAATTCAGTCTTGGGCTTCTCGTAGATTTCCTTCGGCGTTCCGACCTGCTCAACGGTTCCAACGTTCATCACTGCTATCCTATCACTTATTGCCATTGCCTCCTCTTGGTCGTGTGTAACGTAAAGGACTGTAATGCCAAGTTCCCTTTGTATTCTCCTGATTTCTGAACGCATCTCAAGCCTGAGCTTTGCATCAAGGTTTGAAAGAGGTTCATCGAGGAGAAGCAATTTAGGCTCAACGACTATAGCTCTCGCTATTGCAACTCTCTGCTGCTGACCACCGCTAAGCTGAGTAGGATATCTGTCCTCAAAGCCTTCGAGCTTAACAAGTTCTAATGCCCATTTGACCTTTCTCTCAATTTCTTCCTTTGGAAGCTTCCTAATTTTGAGCCCATAAGCGATGTTGTCATAAACTGTCATGTGAGGCCAAAGAGCATAGTTCTGGAACACTAAGACTGCCCCTCTTTCGCTTGAGCTAAGATATGTAACCTCTTGGTCGTCAAAGAATATCTTTCCGCTGTCTGGGAAGTCAAGACCAGCAATAATTCTCAATGTTGTGGACTTTCCACATCCAGATGGCCCAAGTAAAGTAAACAGCTCGCCGTGCTTTATATGCAGGTCAATTCCCTTTAATGCGACGGTTTCTCCGAAGGTTTTAACAATATTCTCAAGTTTGACTTCAACCAACTTTCTCACCTCATGTTAATCCTATGAATGCGTATCTTTGCTTGGTGATTATGTTAACTAACACAATTGAGAGTATCTGGACTGTAATTAACAGCACACCCAATGCCGCAGCAAGCTGAGCGCTTCCTGCTGCTGACATCATGATGTCTTTCATGAATGCTGTAATCGGTGCATACTGCATGTTGAGTGAACCTAATGTAATACCAACACTTGTCTCGCTCATTGAATAAACGAAGCTTAGCATTGCACCACCAAAGACGTTAAGTGAAATCAGTGGTAGCAAGATACCGGTTATTGTCTTCCATCTGCTTGCTCCAAGGTTCATTGAAGCTTCTTCAAGTGAGACGTGAACCTGCTGAAGTCCTGCATAGACAGAACGTGCTGAGAAAGGCAGTCTTCTGATTGAATACGCTAGTATGAGTACAAAAGCCGGGTTGAAGCTGAAGATGTTCGTTGGGTCTAGTGGTGTGTTGGGGAACACTTGTGAGAAGAAGTAGAAGTATCCCATTGCGACAACGATACCTGGAACAGCGATTGGGATTATAACTAAGCTTTCAAGCACTGGGGTTAAGATTCCCTTAAATCTGCTGGTTGCATAAGAAGACGTTATTGAGAGGAGTATGATGAGTATAACGGCGGCACCTGAATACATAAGGCTGTTTATGATATATCTTCTCACGTCGGGATTAAGAAGCATCTGCTTGACGTATTCCGTTGTAAATCCTTGAGGCATTACAGTAACGCTCCATTGCTTGGAGAATGCCAATAGAACGACACCAATCTGTGGGAATATTGTGAAGAGCAGTAGTGGGAGCAACACTATATAGATAATTGCAGCTTGCCATGGTTTTGGTTTGCTGACTCTTGGCTTCCATCTTCCACCTTTGCTGAGCATAGCATACTGCCTCAAGCTGACATACTTCCTAATTCCGAGGAATGCAAGCACAGCCAAAGTAAGCATTAAAATTGATAGTGCCGCAATCTCCGGGCTCCTCTCACCCAAACCATAGAGGAATTTGCTGAAGATTTGATAAGACATCAGTTTCTTAGCCAATGGGTCACCTTGGAAGACAATTGGTGCTGCTAAATCTTCAAGGCTAAAGATGAATACAAGCGTTGCACCAGCGGCTATACCTGGTAAAGCTAATGGGAACGTTACTGTTCTAAATAAGTGGAAGCCTTTGCTCCCGAGATTTTCTGCCTGCTCCTCTAATGTTGGATCAATGTTAATAAAGCTTGCATAGGCGTTGAGGTAAACTATTGGATAGTACGTCATAGCCTGAGCTAAAACAACACCTGCCAAACCATCAATTTTAATCCTAAAGGGCAGTATGTGAAGCAACTCATAGAAAATGTAGTTGATTAAACCTGTATCGAGAAACATCTTCTTAATAACGTATGCATTAACGAATGGGGTAACTAACAGGGGAATAAAGAGGGCAATTCTAAAGAAGTTTTTACCCTTAAAGTCATATCTCGCCATTACAAAGGCGAAGATTGTTCCCATAAGTGAAGCCAAAAGCGTCACAAGAGCAGCAACCACAAGTGAGTTAATTACAACTCCAAAGTCTATTCCCCTGATTAGATAAACAGTCTCCCCAGTTGCAGTAACAGTCTTTATAGCAAAATCTCCCCTAGGTGGGAATTGGACGTAATAGCTTGAGGTTAATATGCTCTTAAACCAGTAAAGCGAAAAGTGTCCCTCATGACTGAATGCTATTGCCAGCATAGCCAAGACTGGCACAATTAGAAATATTACTATATAAAGCAGAGGGAAAAGATAAGAAAAGGCAACAAGAGGTTCAAACAAAGGTGTTCCAAAGAGTCTTTCACTCCATTTGCTTACTTTCATCCTTGCACCTCCGCTAACACCTTGTTGTATTTAGCTCTTGCAGCATCTCTCCACTCCTGCATAAGGGTGTCTTTAAATCCTGAATCCTTAATGAGCCTCTCATTTATTTTCTTTGCATACTCCTCAGTGAAGGTAACCACCTGCCCTGAGTCCGGATCTTTAAACTGTATTGGAGCCAAAAGCTGTGCCTTAAGCTGCTCGTACTTTTCTTTGCTTATCTTTCCTTGCTTGTAAGCCTGAACAAGGGCAACCCATGCTCTGTGGAGTTCTTGGTTTGCATCAACCAATGTAGCCTTGAAGTAGAACTGCATTGCATAAATCGTAGCCAATGCTCTTGCATCATCAAACTGAATACCTTGGGTTTGCAAAGCTAATTCATAAGCTTTCTTTAAATCTGGCCTCTTCTGTCCCTCTGGAGTGTCAAAGACTGCGGGATTAACTGGAAGTCTGTTAACATCTTCGTTAAGCCAAATCTTTTGTCCCTCTGTGAGTACCCAGTAAATGAAAGCTTGTGCAGCCTCTGGGTGTTGGGAGTTCTTAAGCAAGGCAATTGGGTCACCATTGATGATACTCTCTCCCTTTGGAATGATATAAACACATGAGGGATTAAGCTTCATTGCAGTGTATCCATAGAAGTCAATTGTGTTTCCAACAGCTATGTCACCAGCTATAACGGCCTCCCTAACAGCATCACTTGCATCGTAAATCTTTGAGTTTGCAGCTATGATTGTGAGAACCTTCCATCCCTCTTCCCAACCAAAAGCTTGGAGAATAATCTGGTAAATTCTTGTGTTTGAGGTGCTCCTTGTTGGATCAGCAATACCAACTTGTGGTGGGTCTAGTGCAAAAGTCTCGCTTGCTATATCCTCCCATCTCTCTGGCATTGGAAGGTTCCACCTCTTAAGGACGTCCTTATTCACTGTGAAACCAAACGATGAAAGTGCAGCTGCAATCCAGTAAACTTTTCCATCGTCACCTTTTCTAACCATTGGCATTCCAGCAATATCTTCCTTTATTTGTGTTCCAAGAAGTCCAAGAACCTTTTCATCTGTGATTGGAGCTAAATAGCCTTGTTTGAAGAGGTCATCAAAGAGCGTTGGCCCTCCACCCCACCCAATATCAGCACCTTTCTCAATTAGGGCTGGCCACTGTGAATCTGGAGCTTTGATGAATTTAATGTTCACAATGTTATACTGCTTAGCAATGTCACTCTTTAGAAATGCCTCTTTTGCCAGCATTTGAATAGTAGTGTCGTGTCTTGTTAGAACTATTAAAGTTATTCCCTCCCCAGTTTTCTGGGTTGTCGTTGTCTGCTCTCCACCACCAATACATCCAGACACTATGCTAATGAGAAACAGCAGTACAAGTGAAAGAGCAATGCCTTTTTTCATTTTGGCTCACCTCTGATGGGTTCTACAAAAGCTTCTTTAAATTTTTGCCACAAAAAAATGTTAAAAAATTAAAGGTTTAGAGAGAAAAATTCACTTTCTTCTTCTCAAGAGCAGTGGAATCAATGCTAATCCAACAAGGGTTGCTGGACCGCATGTCTTGCTTGTTGTGGCTGGAGCTGAAGTGCTTGTTTCAGCTGGCTTTTCAGTCTCTGCTGGCTTTTCTGTTGTGGTTTCTGCTGGCTTCTCTTCTACTTTGCTTGCCTCTTTAAGTGCCCAGTGGATGAAGTTTGTAACGAAGGTTGGACCGTCAAGTGGAACTCCGTGGTATTTTGGAGCCCATGTTGGCTCGTAGTCACCGTATGGTGATTCACCGCTAACGATGAGCAAGCTCTGCTTTCCGTTGTCGAACTTGACAAACTCAACTGCTAAGAGTGTAAACACTCCAGTGTCGCCGGCCATGTAGGCATTTGCTGGTGGGTCGTTGTTCTCAACGATTGTACCATCTGTAGTTGTCTTGACGATTCTGTAAACGTTCTCTGGTATGTTTCCATCAACGAGCTTCTGCCAGTTTCCATTGTCATCAACATAAGCAACAACGCCAGGACCGTGGTAGAGGACTTTTCCTCCGTTCTTGAAGCCCTCAGTAATCATGCTTGCATCTGGAGTGTTTGGATCGGGGTTAACAATACCAACAACTCTGTATCCTCTTCCAGCGTTGCTTGTTGGGTCTTCAACTGAACAGAGATCCAATCTGAGGTGGCCAATTCCAAGCTGGTCAAGGAGTGAATTAACAGTGTCTTGAACTTGTACACCGCTTCCATAATCGCTGTCACCAGCAATCCAGAGAACCTTTCCACCTTGCTTGAACCACTCTGCAATTGCTTGAATCTCATCTGGCTCGAATGGACTTGATGGCTGACCAATGATAAGCATGTCAACATCTTTGAGAGCATCGGCTGTAATTTTATCACCAAGGTGTGGGATGCCTAAGGTGTCAGCAGCAGCTGGATCACCGAAGTATGCCCACTTCACATCAGTGATTGTCTTTACAATGCCATGTGCTAAAGTCTCATTGGTGTCTCTGTCAAGAACGTCTCCTGCAAGGTACTTGTCATTTTCACCGTGGGCTAGATCCACAGCGACAGTCGCTGCGCTGGCAAAAGCAATTCCGAAAAGCCCGAAAAGAACAAAAACTGACAGTAGTATTGAAAGCTTCTTCATGGCGTTCACCAAAAATGTCTAACGTATAAAGCAGTTATAAATCTTATTGAACCCCCATTAGGTAACAATGTGTAGCGAGGCACTCGAATTTATATTGGTAGATGTTGAGAAACTCAACACCAAAAGACAGCACTGGGGAGTTATGTACACTCATGATACTCTGACATCATGATAACATTAAATGCGTAAATGCCTTAAAGGATAACGTCATTTTTGGCTTAGGTGGTGTGAATGGACATAGAGAAAAAGATTGAGTTGATAACAAGAAAGCCAACTGAGGAGGTATTGACCGTAGAAAATTTGAGACAACTCTTGGAAATGGGAGTTCCTCTTCAGCATTATATAGGATTTGAAATAAGCGGTTACATTCATCTCGGTACTGGATTGATGGCGGGTGCAAAGATTGCTGACTTCCAAAAAGCAGGCATAAAAACAAGGATATTCCTAGCAGACTGGCACAGCTGGATTAATGACAAGCTCGGCGGAGACCTTGAGACAATTCAAAAAGTAGCTTTAACTTACTTTAAAGAAGGAATGAAGCAGAGCATCAAAGTTATGGGCGGAGATCCAGATAAGGTAGAGTTCGTCTTAGCGAGTGAGATCCTTGAAAAAGGTGACTACTGGCAGACCGTCATTGATATTTCAAAGAACGTTACTTTAAGCAGAGTTATGCGTTCCATCACAATCATGGGCAGGCAGATGGGGGAGGCAATAGACTTTGCAAAGCTGATCTACCCGATGATGCAGGTTGCTGACATATTCTACCAAGGAGTCAACATTGCACACGCTGGAATGGACCAAAGAAAGGCTCATGTCATCGCAATAGAAGTCGCTGAAAAGCTGAAGTACCATCCGCTTGTCTGGGAAGGCAAGAAATACAAGCCGGTTGCCGTTCACCATCACCTCCTACTTGGTCTGCAAGAACCACCAAAGTGGCCAATTGAGAGCGAAGAGGAGTTCAAAGAAATAAAAGCACAGATGAAGATGAGCAAGTCAAAGCCATACTCCGCTGTTTTCATACACGACAGCCCCGAAGAGATTAGGCAGAAGCTTAGGAAGGCATTCTGTCCTGCAAGAGAAGTCAGATACAATCCAGTTCTAGATTGGGTGGAGCACATAATCTTTAGGGAGGAGCCAACCGAATTTACCATTCACAGACCAGCTAAGTTCGGTGGTGATGTAACGTACACAACGTTTGAAGAGCTCAAGAAGGACTTTGCTGAAGGAAAGCTGCACCCACTTGACCTGAAGAATGCGGTTGCCGAATACTTGATAGAGCTCCTCAAGCCGGTCAGAGAGTACTTTGAAAAGCACCCAGAACCTTTAGAGCTGATGAAGGAAGTTAAGATTACGAGATGAGTTTTTATTCCCGTTTTAATTTCCCTTTTCTGGTTTAATTGAGCTTAACTAAGTATCCAGAATTGCAGACAGTTTGATTTATTACCAAGAGACTATTTTTGAGAAGTTTGCTCAGAAGAGTTTGTTGTGGTGCGGGGGCGGGGATTTGAACCCCGGAACCCCTACGGGACGGGACCCTCAATCCCGCGCCTTTGACCAGGCTCGGCAACCCCCGCTCAAGCCAAAATATTTCGGTCAAAATCAACTTATAAAGTTTTCTGTTTGGTACTACCGAAAAATTTATAAAATGCTTGACTCCCAATGATTTTGGACGCGGGCCGGTAGCTTAGCCTGGTTAGAGCGGCGGACTCTTAATCCGCAGGTCGGGGGTTCAAATCCCCCCCGGCCCGCCAACAAGCTGCACTTCTTCTGGAGTGCTTTTCGGAGACAAGAAAATGAGTTTTGAAAAATTAGGACTCTCAGAAAATACACTGGGAGCAGTCAGAAGAAAAGGGTTCTCGGAACCTACAGACATTCAGAGGGAAGTTATCCCTCTGTTCTTAAGAGGAGACGCAGACATAGTTGGACAATCACAGACAGGAACTGGAAAAACTGCATCATTCGCATTACCGCTTGTAGATGTTATCAACGAGTATGAAAGGGAAGTCCAAGCAATAATTTTAACGCCAACCAGAGAGCTTGCTCTTCAAGTAACTGACGAGATAAAGTCGCTTAGAGGCAAGAAAAGGATAAGAGTTCTTTCAGTATATGGAGGACAACCAATAGGCCCCCAGATAAGATCCCTTAGAAAAGGAGCCCACATAGTGGTTGGAACTCCTGGAAGAGTTCTCGATCACATCAGAAGAGGCACATTGAGGCTTGACGGAATTCAATACTTCATCCTAGATGAAGCTGACAGAATGCTCGATATGGGCTTCATAGATGATATAAGAGCAATATTCAGAGAGACACCAAGAAATAAGCGTGTCCTTATGTTTTCAGCAACGATGCCCCGTGAAGTTTTGAGGCTAGCAAAACGATACATGAAGGAATATGAGCTGATAAGAACAAGCAGCGACGAGCCAGTTCCAGAGCTTGTAGAGCAAGAGTATATTGAAGTTGTACCAGCAAGAAAAATAGCCGTGTTGAAAAGAATATTAAACAGTGAATTCTATGGAATAATCTTCTGCCAAACGAAGAGGGAGACTAGAATACTAGCAGAAAAGCTTGCACGTATGGGATATAGCGCTGAAGCTTTAAACGGAGATATGAACCAAAGAAGCAGAGAAAGAACCTTAATGCGCTTCAAAAGACAAAAAATAAACATTCTAGTTGCCACAGATGTTGCTGCAAGAGGAATAGACGTTCAAGACATCACTCACATTGTAAACTATTCTTTGCCACAAAACGCTGAAATGTATATCCACAGGATTGGAAGAACGGGACGGGCAGGTAAGAGAGGGAAAGCAATAACATTCATCATGCCGGGAGAGTATAGGAGGTTAAGATATATTGAGAGCGTTGCAAAAGTTAGCATAAAGAAATCAAAGCTTCAAGAAATCATAGACAAAGAAAAGAGCAGAGACTCAAGAAAGAAATACTGAGATTTATCTCGACTTGGCAATATCGAGAATTATTTTAAGGTTCTCCCCCTCCTCTCTTATCTCAATCCAAAACGCTGAATACTGCCCTAAGTCAGCTCTAACTTCTGGATCTGAAACTATACTGTCATAGAGATAATTGATCAGCTGTTCATGGAACAGAGGATTGTAATATTCAACAAACTTTTCAAATCTGAACGTCCAAACTTTTCCCTCTGAATATCCATTTGGCAGTGTGCCTTTGGAAAGTGACTGAAGTTTCTCATCAAGCATCAAGTTTGAAAAGTTCTTCAAAATTATTGAAGACAAGCTCCCAGAAATTGCCTGTGCATCTGCATCAGTGAACTTGTAATCCTGCTTTAGGAACTCTATCCCAGAGACAACTCCCAAGTTCTTTACTTTAGCACTGCCATTTACAAGAGTAACTTCATAAATTGTCGCATTTGAGATCGTTTTTCCGTTCTCCTTCCAGTACCGGTAATATGCTCCCAAATCCATGGCGGGAGGGTGTTGGTCTAGGACAAAGTACCACCCTCCAATTTCTATTACTGCCACTGCATGCCCAACATCGCTGTCCGTGAAGTTAATGCTGAAAATGTAAACGGGAGAGTAGTTCATACCCAAAAGCAGCCCAGCTGTTAAAATTGCGTAATCTGTGCAGACACCTTTTCCTTTCATTATTGTTTCATAGGGAGTTTGTATCGTGTTGTCTTTTCCTCTTACAATCTCAAAATCCCCATTGCTGTATATTTTAATTTCTGGAGCTGGGAGGGACGCTTTTTCCCAGTCATATTGGATATGCTCTTTTTCCCACTCTAGGATGTTCCAAGCACTTTGCTGTAAGCTGTCACCTTTAAGCTGCTCAGCTAAGGGCTTTATTTTAGCAAGCTCCTCTTTGCTTAAAGCACATGGGATTGCCCTTTCAAGGACATATCTCCAGAGAGGGTCCGAGCAAGAAGGAGTGGTATTAGATTGGGGCAACACTATTGTTGTAGAAGCAGTTTGAGTAGATGAGGTAGTTGCTGAAGGCTTGGTGAAGGGATGACTTTCTGAAGTTGATCTTTCTGTTTGGGTGATTGTCTCGATTTGAACACATCCGCTTACAAATACGAGTGCTATTATAAGTGCTGAAAGCATGAATTTAAGCAACCTCATACAGTCTCACCTTAGAAGTGGTTATGTACGGGAGATTAAAAATGTGTTGCATAGCAAACTTTGCTGAGAGCGGAGTTTAGTCAGAATGCCAGCATGAGTCCCGAGAACTTCAGTGAAAATGAGGGTGAGAGGAGCTTTGCTCTCTTGGTAGATTTAAGAGAGTAAAGAAGGATGTGGGAAACGTAGTTTTTCAAACTTTGGGAAAGTTTGGCCAAAAGTGTTTTTGGTCCATTTAAAGAGTGCGAGAGTTTGTTTATATTTCTAAGATCCCCTGATATAACACTGATTCAACTAAAAACAGCATTTAAGCGGTTTTCTTTCATCTTACGTCCGTAGAACGCTTTTTAGTGAAACACTGAAAATACGCTAATTTAGAGAGAAATCCACTCCAAGAAAGGCACTTAGAGAAGGATAGTGAAGGCAAAGTTTGTTGGCGGGCCCGGCGGGATTCGAACCCGCGACCTCCGGCTTAGAAGGCCGGCGCCCTATCCTGCTAGGCTACGGGCCCTCGGGAACTAATCATCAGAAAGGTATTTATAAAGATTGCGGTGGTTGAAAATGCACCGCTAGCTCTTTAAGTTTAAAAGAGCTATGGAAAGCAATGACCATGTGGAGGTATTCTCTGTCAAGGGAGAGGTTTTGAATCCTTGAAGGACACGGCATAATTGAGCGTACTTGATTTTGGTTGTTCCTGATTTGTTTTTTGATTTTGTTTACGCTTGTTCTTAGTATTGACTGAGATTGGTCTAATTTGTAATTTTTAAAATCATGTAGAATCGAAACTCTTATATATGCAACTTTTTTTTCATACCTATGGTGATAAAGATGACCAGAGTAGTCCTGACAACAGATGAGACGCTAACGAGTACATATCATAACGTACCTTTGTTGGACTTTCTCGGCTGTGCCCCCTATGACAAGCTCCCCAAGTGGGTGTTCTACCTCCTCGACTCGCAACTCCCGGACGAGAACGGTGTTTTAACTCAAGCACCCTACGGGCTGAGAAAGGTTGAGGCAGCCCTTCTGAGGGACGGCTTTAAGAGAAACGAAGTCGTTGTCGCTCACCCGCGCAAAATCGGGAAGTTTATCGGCGATGACACCACTATAGTGGCCCTTTACGAGATGGATCCCCTCGGCCTTGGCCCTGTCAGTATGATGTTCACCAACGGCGGCCAGTGGAAGAACTACACCAGCATCAAGTTCAGGGAGCTCGTCGAGAGGATAAACCGCGTGAGGGAGGGCAAGAACCTTAAGTTCAGGTTGGTTGTGGGCGGGCCTGGGGCATGGCAACTTGAGTTCAAGAGAGAGACTAAGGAAAAGCTTAAAATCGACCACGTGGTCATAGGCGAGGTCGATCACGTCGCTGGAGAACTCTTCAGGGACATTGAGAGCGGGAATACAGATGAGACGATATTTATAAAAGGCTGGCCTAGGGTTGAGGAAATCCCAACTATCGTGGCGCCCTCTTACAAGGGACTCGTCGAGGTAATGCGTGGTTGCGGTAGGGGGTGCCGCTTCTGCGAGCCCAACCTCAGGGTCGCCCGCTACATCCCACTTGAGAAGATCGAGGAGGAGATAAAGCTGAATGTTGAAGCTGGAATAGACCACGCCTGGCTCCACAGTGAGGACATCTTCCTATACAAGGTCGAGGATAAGAAAAACTTCTATCCAAACGCTGAAGCAGTAGTTGAGTTGTTCGAGATGGCCA
Organism: Thermococcus sp. LS2; assembly: GCF_012027375.1. Classification (NCBI taxonomy): domain Archaea; kingdom Methanobacteriati; phylum Methanobacteriota; class Thermococci; order Thermococcales; family Thermococcaceae; genus Thermococcus; species Thermococcus sp. LS2. The sequence goes on from NZ_SNUI01000009.1 coordinate 54,466, forward strand.
GGAAGTACACACGTAACGTAAACCCGACCCACGGGGCTGTAGCTGGAGCCTTGGCCGTCCCTGGCATGATAGAGGAAATCTCCCACATAGTAGAAGCAGGCCCGAGTCACTGGGTCGGAATTCAGGTTGGCTTTGAGACAGCGGCTTCAGAGCTTATCGGGAAGTATATGAACAACAAGATGAAGCCCTTCTCTCCAGAGGAGTGGCCATGGGTTCTGCTGAACGGGACGTACGTCTTCAACAAAAACTACTGGTTCCCGGCTTACACAACGATCCTAGGTTTGCCTGGTGACACCGATGACTACGAGATTATGACTGCTCAGCTCATAGTGACGATGGAGAAGGAGCTTGAAAAGAAGCTTGGCAACAAGGCTCACTTCATTGTCACACCTCTAGCTTTTGTTCCAATGGGCCTGCTGAAGGATCAGGAGTTCTACAGGATCGATGAGATGATAACTTACGGCCAGTTTCTCCACCTGTACTACGCATGGAAGCACATGATGCACGAGGTCACCAAAGGGCTTCCGGCAGTCATGAGAGGCAATCCTTTCCTTATCCCGTTCTATCCTCTGGCCCGCTTGGGGACGCGCATCGTCATAAGGCAGATCGAGAAATGGGGTAAGGAAAAGGGCTACGAGGTGAAGGAGCTCGAGCCGTTAGATGTGCGCATCGAGGTGGAAGAGCACCGCTGGTACAGCACACCGAGCCTTGCTGAGGCGTATTAGACCCTTATCTCCACTTTTCTTCATTTCAATAAACCTTATTTGGGTCTTGTTTGAGGTAATAATTGCATAAAAAGTTTCAACTTTCGCTTTTTTTCAGGCAGGATGCATAATATGCTGAACTCTCAAGTGATCATTAACGTTATGAAAGAAAGAGAGAAGGCTCATGGATAGAGCCTTGTTGGAGTCCTTGGGAACAAGGTTGCCCATCTAACGTGGTCAAGATTGAGAATCCATGCAACTACTCTTTCTACACCAAGCCCAAAGCCGCTGTGCGGAACTGAGCCGTATTTCCTCAAATCGAGATACCACTCGTAGTCCTTTGGATCCATGCCCTCCTCTAAAATACGCTGCACAAGCTTGTCGTAATCGTCTTCTCTCTGTGAACCACCAATTATTTCACCATATCCTTCAGGTGCAAGCATATCAGCCGCTAAGACCTTTCTTGGGTCTTCTGGATCTTCCTTCATGTAGAAGGCCTTGATATGCTTTGGATATCCGTAAACAAAGAATGGTCTGTCGAATTCTTCTGTTAAAACCCTCTCCTCATCAGCTCCCATGTCTTCGCCCCACTCTATCTGAACGCCCTTGCTCTGAAGTATGTCAATTGCTTCATCATAACTTATCCTCGGGAAAGGTGGCTCTGTGTTCTTCAAGGTTGTGAGATCTTTTCTATACATTTCTATTTCTGATCTCCTCAACTCTAAGGTTCTCTGAACCATATAGCTAACGAGTTCTTCTTCAACCTTCATTATGTCCCAGAGATCCATCCATGCAGCCTCAAGCTCAAGGTGCCAGAACTCTGTCAAATGCCTCCTTGTTCTGCTCTTCTCTGCTCTAAACGAAGGGGTTAAGCTCCATACTTTTTCAAGGCCAAAGATTGCAGCTTCAAGGTAAAGTTGAGCAGATTGACTCAAGTAAGCAGTTTTGTCAAAGTATTTGAGCTTGAAGAGCGTAGCTCCACCTTCAACTGCCCCTGTAACTAATATTGGTGGAAATACCTCATACCAGCCGTCTTGAAGGAGCCATTCTCTCGCAGCTTGAATTAGAGTTGCCTTAACTTTCATTATTGCCGCTACTTTTGGAGATCTAAGGTGAAGATGCCTGACATCCAAGAGGAACTCTGGACTTGCGTCCTTGGTTATTGGGAAGAACTCGACGTTTTGAATTACCTCAATCTTATCGGCTTGAATTTCAACTCCTCCAGGGGCCCTTCTATCAGCCTTTACAACACCTTCAATTATCACGCTTGACTCTATTCCGGTTTTCTTTGCAGTCTCGTAGGCTTCTTTGCTGAGCTCCTCTTTGAATACGGTTTGAATAATTCCGCTTGAGTCCCTGAGGACTATAAACACCTTGTCTTTAATTTCTCTCTTTCTATACACCCAACCAGCAAGTTTAACCCTTTGTCCTTCCATTTCAGGTTTAACTTGAGCACAGTAAATCTTGTCAATCATAACCATCACCTCACAACTTTTTGAAAGTTAAACTGAGGGTTTATTAAACTAACCATGCTACCTAAAGAAAAGGCACCCATCAATTTATCCACAGTGCTAACGCTTTAACTTTCAGTCTAAGCTCAATTAACATCGGCATCGTGCATCGAGTTTTCTTCAGATAATCATTATTTAAATTCTTTGCCCTTTTAATTGACAGAATGACAAAAAGCTTTAATACTTTATTAGCTGAAATTACTTTCCCCACTGGAGGTGAGAGGATGAGAGCAATAATTGCAAGGTACATTTTGGATATTAATGGGGTAAGGGAAAACATGGCAGTTTTAATAGAAGATAATAAAATCTACGACGTTATTCCAAAAGATAAACTCAAGGAATATGATATTGATGAAATTTTTGGCGGAGAAAACTATCTTCTAATTCCTGGACTTATTAATGCTCACACCCATGTGGCAATGGCAAAATTCAGAGGGGTTGGAGACGACTTACCTCTTGATAAGTGGCTGAATGAAGTTATTTGGCCCATGGAAAAAGAGTGGACGCCAGAAGAAATCCATAAATGGGCACTTATTGGAATTGCAGAGGCTATTGCCAATGGCTCGACAGTAATCAATGATCATTACTTCTTTGCAGATGAGATAGCCAAAGCAGCTCAAAAGCTTGGCATCAGAGCGTTCATTGGGCAGACCATGATGGATTTAGTTGAATTTCCAATTGCAGAACCAGAGGAGGGGTTTAAGTTTTTCAAGAGATGGAAAGACAGAGATGAACTTGTTAAACCAGTATTAGCTCCACATGCTACTGATACGGTTTCTCTCGACCTTTTAAAAGAAACCAAAGAGTTTTCTGAAAAAGAAAAGGCATTAATTCATATGCATATTTCCCAGAGTAAAGAAGAAGTTTTTAGGGTCAAACAGAGAGAAGGGGTCTTGCCAGTTGAATACCTCAAAAAAGCTGGAGTCTTAAATGAGAACTTTATCGGCGTTCATGGCGTCTATCTGAGTGAGAGAGAAGTTGGGCTTTATGCGAAAAGTGGAGCAACGTTAGTGCATTGTGCAGTCAGTTTGGCAAAGCTCGAAGGGAGTGTCGCACCAATAATTGATTTATGGGAAAAGGGAGGCAACATTGCACTTGGAAACGACTGTGCGGCTTCAAATAATTCCCTCGATATGATTCAAGAGATGAAGTTTGCAGCAATACTGAATAAAGTTAAAGTCCAAAATCCTACTAAGGCTTCAGCGAAAGATGTATTCTACTGGGCAACAGTCGGAGGAGCAAAGGCATTAAAAATTAAAGCAGGATTGATAGAGAAAGAGTATCTTGCGGATTTAGTGCTAATTAACATCAACAAGCTCCACTTCACTCCAAAGACAAATCTGCTTTCACATCTGGTTTATTCCGCCAAGGGAAGCGATGTTGAGAAGGTTTTTGTAAATGGTGAGCTGATTTACGATAACGGTCGCTTTTCCAAGGTTAAAGTGAATGAAAATGTATTTAAATTTTAAAGTAGTTGAAAAAATATGGGGGAGCAATGTTTGGCAAGAAAAAAAAGAACAATAGAGTATCATGGGAATACCTCAAGAAGAGATATCCTGATGTAATTGAGGAGCTGAAAAGCCTGAGAAATTGGGACGAAGTAAAGTCATCAATTCCTGAAGCCGAAAGCATGGGAGATTATTCTATTGTGGCCTTACATGCAATATCTGCTCTTATCAGAGAGCTCAGAATTGAGAGAGAGTTGCTTGGGGAGAGAGTTGAAGTGCTCAATTCCAAACTTGAGTCTCTTAAAGCGGATAGTGAGAACACCATTAAGTCATTAAAGAAAGAAATTGAAGATTTAAAAAGTAGCATTGAGGAATTGGAAAAACGGACAATATTTCTCGATAGTGTGGAAAAGTTTGTCCCAAAGGTGAATGAATTAGAAGAAAAAATAGAAAGGTATCCCATGGAAATAGCAAACAGATTGGAGGAGAGGTACTCAAAGCAGATACTTGAAATGACAGAAGATATCATCAATCGGAGATTTAAAGAACTTGAGGATGATTTAAAGCGTGGTATCTTTGGCGTTAGCGTTGACTTAGCTAAAGTTCTAAAGGAGATACAAGAAAAGCATGAGTCTTTAATAAAGGAGAACATAAAGCTTAACGAACTGCTTAAAGAAAAAGACGCAAAAATTAAAGAGCTCACATACAAATTGTCCAAATTCCAAGAAACAGCAAAGAAAGTTGAGGACCTTAGTAAGAGACTAGATGAATATGAACAGTCCCTAGCCGAATTATCACAAATCAAGCAGGAATTAGCTAAGATCACGGGCGTCTATGAAGTAAAAGATGCCATAAAAATATTGAGGGAGGAGTTTGTACCAAAATCCAAAGTTGAGATGATAGCAAAAGAAATCAAGACGCTAATGGATTCACTCGAAAAAATTAAGAGAGAAAATGAAAAGCTGAAAAAAGAAAACGAACGGCTTAAAGAGGCTGTTAAAGCTCTGCTATCAAAGCAGGAAGAGACGACAGAATCAGAGGGATGACCTCTCTTGCAGTGAAAGGCGTGATATTCCTTCTTTTATCTTCCTGTTGACTAATGAGTCAGTATCCTTCAAATCCTGAAGTTTAGCTAGCACTATTTTTCTAAATCCCTTATTTTTGACTCCAAGCTCCACTAGAGTTTCCACCGTAGCAGCTCGGACAATGGGATCTTTGTCACACAGCAGGTTTAACAATTTTGGGAGAAACGGACTAACATACCTAAAACTGTTTTCGCTTAATGCAGAAATGAAGTTTAATGCCGCTAATTTGTCGGCACTTTCTTTTGAAGTCAGCAGATGGCTTATGTCCTTTATTATATCTCCAAGCAACAAAGGATTCGCACGTATAATTTCTTCCAGCACATATCCCATATTCACTCGAATCTTCCAGTTTCCAATCCGATAACTGGCAAAAATTATTGGGACGACCTTTCTAACCATTTCTGGCTCTTCCTTAGACAGCACGCCAAAAGCTCTGGCGATTTCTTGAGTTAAGGGAACTGCCTCACTTTTTCGAATCATGACCATTAACTTGGAGATTAAAGGTTCGTAAAGCTCGGGTTTTTCTTTGGCTACCTCTAATATAACAAGGAGAGCATTTTTGGCAACTATCCACAAATCATCATCTAAATACGAGATCACCTGCTTGAGGACTTCCTCATCACGCATAGCATAAACCAATATTTTATCCAATTCTTTCCCGGAAGCTAGAATCTCTCTAATATCAAGCTCTTCTTCCATCCTACACACCATAATTAAATATCACCAACATTTATATAAGCTTTCACCTGAAACCATCATGGGTGACTAGTATGGGGAAGCTAAAATACATCTTGGCGGTATTCACAATAACATTTCTTCTTATTGCCCCATTAACAGTAAGGGGAGAAAGCAACATAATACTGTGGAAAGGCCAAGTATGCGAAAATGTACCTTACCAAAAATCTATTGAGAGCGTGGATATAGCAAATAGCACAATTTATGTAGGTTGTGGATATATCGAGAATATAAAAGGGGTTCTGTGGTATAGGGGAAACATCACAGCCTTTTCATTGGAGGGGCAAAAATTATGGTCAGAAAGTGTTGGATTTGTAAGAAAAATTCAAAAAGTCCAAGATGGAATAATAGTAGGTGTAGATATAAGCAGAGGGCCTAGCGACTGGTTTGGAACATTAGGAAAAATTTGGCTCCTCCAAAACAATGGCTCTCTAGTATCAGGAAACATAACATACGGGAGCTTCTTTGATTTTCAAATAGTGGACAATGAGATTTACATTAGCGATGGATGGTGGATAGGAGAAGGAAAAGCTAACGAGACGTGGGGAAGAGTGTACAAATGGAAGGTACTTGGGGACAAATTTGTCGAGGAATGGTATGTTGAGCTGAATGGAACCATTGGAAGGGTAAGAGTCGGAAATGGGATTATATACGCGGGAAGTGGGGCCCCCTCAGGATACAGGATGAAATACTATTTTGGTGACGTTTACGGGATTTCCCCCGAAGGAAAAATTTTGTGGAAAGTTCACACAGGATGGTGGATTAGGGATATGGAAGTTTGGAACGATTACGTTATCGTAGGAACCGGGTTTGAAAATGTCGCAGGAAAATTGTATCTTATTGACAACAAGGGGAATGTTGTATGGAGCACTGATTTATATTACGTTGAGGACATCGAAGTAGAAAACAATGTGGCATATGTTGCAGGGATACAAGGGTCAGAAGGGAAAGTAACTGCAATAGACTTGGCATCCAAAAAGAAACTGTGGGAAGTTTCATTTCCTTATAGGGCTAAAGTTGTGAAATATTACAACAACAAGCTTCTCATAGGAACGGGGAAATTTGATATCAAACAGGAAAACAATCAAAGTGTTGTATACAATGTGGGAAGTCTTTATATTGTAGATTCCAAGACTGGAAACATCCTGGAGAAGATAGACACAGGCTACGTAAGAAGCATTGCTCTTTCAGGAAATATAGCCGTGATTGGAACTGGCGGGAAAGATTTCTACGTGATTGACCTCAGCAAAATTAAGGAAAAATCCACCTTGAATCAGCAAGCTTTGATGGTAATAGTTGCAGTTATTGTAATTGCAACGGGAATTGCAGCTTATACCAGCCGTAGAAAGCATGCAGAAAAATGAAAATCACATCGAGGCTAAGCCATATTTCACCAGTTTGTTTTACTATTTTTCTTCCATCCATTGTGTTTTCGCTGAGTCCTAAGAACTGGTGTATATTTAGAGGTTCAACTCTTTTAGTATCTCCTCTATATTATCTTTCAAATTATTTTTAGTGGGCTCCTCTTTTTTACCTTCAAGCCTGAGCATAAGCTTTTGAATCTGCTCCTCAAGCTTTTTGAGTTCTTCAAACTGGACTCTCAGCTTCTCATAGAACTCCTTTTCAATTGGAGTAACTGGAATGGGTTCGTTAACGATTTCGGCAATTTTATCTAATTCACCAGCAAGAGCGTACACCATTTGGTGTATTCTTATGAAGCTTTTTTCTGGGTTCAGTTCTTTTGTTTTGCCATCTTTCGTAACTTTCATTGGAAGCTCAAGACGCTTCAGCTTGACTATTATGTCATTAAATTTTGAATATACGCTATCATCAGGAACAGCTATCACGGCAAGCTTCCTCAGGTTCTTGAGCAGGGAAATTAAGTTGTCTCTAAGTTTTGCAAATTCTTCCTGTCCCTTTCCCGTGAGCACATAGACTTTGGCCAGGTCTCTAAGAGACAAGAGACCTCTTTTAGCCTCCATCAGACCATTTTGAAGTTTTTCAGGCTCAAGGTTGATGGCTGATGTGAGTAGCTCTATAAACTCCTGAACTTCACTCTCTTTTCTTTTCTCAATCACATCTTCTAGTCTTTCAATCTCCTCTTCCAGCTCTGCTATGATTTCCCTCTTCAGACTGTCTTTAAGTTCGTCTTTGAGTCCTTCAACCTCCTCTTTTAGGTCATGGACTTCTTTTTTCACACTGCCTAACTCGTAAGTGAACTTTGTGTTGGATTTTTCCTGCTCTTTGATGGCTTTCTCTATTTGGGCAAGCTTTTCAGAGATCGACTTGAACTCCCATAAGGCAACATCTTTCGACGAAAGTGCAGTTTCAATTTCTTTTATTTTGGAGTTCAGTTCTTTAAGCTTTTCTTTCATTTCATTCTCCAGCGACATCAGCTTTTTGTTGTACTCCTCAATGTCATTTTTGACATCGAAGTACTTTGAAACTACCTTCTGCACAGTACCTCTAACGTAGTATATCAGCAGAGCTGCAGTAACTAGTGTCACTGCAATTTCTACTATCATCGCTGTCCACCTGTTGGTGAAAATCCAACTAGAATAATGTGCTAGAAATATTTAAGGTTTTACGCTTTTATCATAATAGATTCTTTAATGTACCGTTGAATCTGCGTCCCCACTAAAGGATGAGACCTTCCAAAATCACAATAATAGATCCACAACTACTAAATAAGCCAAGCAGATTTCTTTGAATTCATCACATATTTTTGAAATTTTTTTAATTGTATGGTAACTTTACCATGATTTCATTGTTTCTTTAAAATTATCTACAAAATTGAACCGAAACTGTTATATATTTTCCAACTATTGATTTACATTTGGGTGGAGTGCTGCCTGTACACAAAAGGCGGAAACTCAAGCAACTCTGTGACGTGGGCTCATGTGCTCACCCGGAAAAGTAGGGGGTGAGAGTCATGGTGGTACCAATAGATCCTCACATATTACGTTCCCTTCACAGAAGTGATCTAAGAAAACGAATTCTCATTTACCTTCATGACATTTATCCCTCAGCAACATACCTTTCTGAGATTGCTAGAGTTGTCGGCTCCGACCCTTCAAATGTTCGAGGGGCTCTGGTTGGACTGGGCAACAGATACAATGGCGAAAGCTCTCTGGTGTACCTAGGACTTGTAGAAGAGATAAATAACAACGGTTTTAAATATTATAGGCTCACCGAATACGGGAAAAAGGTTGTAGAGTATTTACGAGAGTATTATAAATATTACAGAAAGTTCATGTGAGGTGAGCTAAATGTACAAGAACCTCGTTGAAATAGTGGATGCAAATCTAGAGCAGATGATTAGGACCTCTCTACTGTATGTAATCCAGCTTGGCACAAAGCATGGCATCTTCAAGGTTCTCTCCAAAAAGCCATCATACGTTGATATATTCCCTGAAATTGAGGTACACAATAAACAACTTCTTCTGGATTTCGTCAAGACTCTTATAAAATTAGGTATAGTTGAGGAAACCCCAACAAGACTCCAGCTAAATGGATTCTCATATACAATCACAGTTCCAGCTAAAAACTACAGCCTGCTGCTTCCAGATTGGGTAAGCAGTCTTGAAGAGATATACCGCATGGTAGATTTTGCCTTTATCACACCTGCTCATCCTCATATCTTAATGGACTTTGATGAAGATGCCGACTTCTGGGATATGAGAATGAGCACTAAATTTTCAAGGGTGTACAGAAAATTGATTGCCTTCCTTGGTGAATTGGACTCCAAGAAGCAGGTAATTGACATTGGCTGCGGTTCGGTTTCCCCATTGGAGATTGGAAAACAAGTAGGACCAAACGGCTATTATCTTGGAATAGACTACTCCCCAGCGCTGCTGGAAATTGCTAGGTCAAGAATTGAGGAGCATAACCTAGATTGGGTGGAGCTGAAGGAGATAGACGCCCACATAATTAAGCCAGTTAATGAGTACGATGTTGCCGTGATGAGCTTTGTCCTTGAGTATCTCAAAGATCCAGCCTCTGTACTCAGAAAGGTCATGGAGACGCTGAAGGAAGGAGGAAAGATGATAATTGTTGAACCGTTTAGAGACAACTTCCCATACATAGAGGCTTTGGAGTTTTTTGAACATCTCAACAAAGACTTTATAAGATTTCCAACACAGCAGGAAGTCGTTGATGCAATTAAAAAGGCAGGATTTGATGTGGACATTAAAACCTATGGAAAGAGCGTGCTGGTGATTACGAGGCTCTGATCTTGGTTTTCTTTTTTAGTTTTATGTTAATTGTAGTTTTTACAATGATTTTATAGTGCTCCCGCTCTCATCTAAGGAGATAGAGACACACCCCAGAAACTCATGACAGATTCTACCCACAATGCATCCAAAACAGATCCAAAATACTCCTATTCTACGTAACTGACCTACATATGCACCTACACAATTATCTACACTACTAAAAACAAAAAATTGCTTTATATTCAATCATTTTAGTAATATATTGAAAAATCTCCAAGGGGGTGCGCGGCAGATGCCCAGAAGAGGAGCTGTAGGTATTGGGACCTTAATTGTGTTTATTGCTATGGTGTTAGTGGCTGCAGTAGCTGCAGCAGTACTCATCAACACCTCGGGATTCCTCCAACAGAAGGCTTCAGCCACTGGAAGAGAAACAACCCAAGAAGTAGCAAGCGGAATCAAGGTCGAGAGAGTTGTCGGTAAGACCGATGACCCAAACACAACTACTACTGTAGAGCTTGACTATATAAGGCAGCTGGCAGTTTATGTCAGCCCGAACGCCGGTAGTAGCGGCATAGACCTCAGCAGCACCAAGGTTGTCCTGAGTGATGGTACTAAGGAAGCCGTTCTCAAATACGTTGGTGGACCTGATGTAAATTCAGACGCGTTCACTTCCGGAGTTCAGAGTGACATCTTTGATCTTGGACTCGCTGCTTGGAAGAACCTCGGTGCTTTATCAACCACCGGTTTCGGTATAATTGTCCTCCAGGATGCCGACAATTCTCTTAGCGCTGACTATCCAACCCTCAACCAGGGAGACCTGGTTGTTTTGACCATTATAGTAGGTACCACCCATGATGCAACCACTACATATACAGGTGTCTTCGGCAACGGTATCGCCCCAGGCGTAAAGATAACTGGTGAAGTCGTCCCAGAGTTCGGTGCACCAGGTGTTATCGAATTCACAACACCATCAACATACACCGAGGCCGTTATGGAGCTCCAGTGAAGCTTTTTCCTTTAAACACATTTTTTGAGTGAGGTGAAGTGCCATGAGGCGCGGTGCGGTTGGTATTGGGACCTTAATTGTGTTTATTGCCATGGTTTTAGTGGCTGCAGTAGCTGCAGCAGTACTCATCAACACCTCGGGATTCCTCCAACAGAAGGCTTCAGCCACTGGAAGAGAAACAACCCAAGAAGTAGCAAGCGGAATCAAAGTTGTTAAGATTATTGGTTACGACCCAGCTACTCCACCAGCTAGTGGTAAGATAACCAAGCTCGCCGTCTATGTCAGCCCGAACGCCGGTAGCACCGGCATTGACCTCAGGAAGACCAAGGTAATTCTCAGCGATGGTAACGCGCAGGCCATATTCAGGTACAGGACAGAGAGCTTTAACTGGACCAACTACATAGCCACATATCTCAGTCAAGGTGACAGCACCAAGTACATGATGTTCTACGACACTGCCGCTAACACATGGGTCAAGATAATCGCCAACTTCAGCACTGTTAACGTTGTTTACGACTCTGTAGCAGGTGTGTACAATATAACACTTAGCAATGCAGTTATTTCCGGTATTTCCGGTGGAACCCTTGGAACTGACAACGTCACGATTTACGCAAGTACAACTGGAACCACGGTCACAATCCAAGTTAAACCGGCCCTCAATACCTTTGCTGGCTACGCCCATGAAAGCGGCGTTGTTAACGACGTCTTCGGAACCTCACTCGATGCATGGGATAACATAACCGCTCCAACAGACTTTGGTCTCATAGCCTTGCAGGACAGTGACGGTTCCATTAAGGCCAACTATCCAACCCTCAACAAGGGAGACCTTGTCGTCATGACACTATTTGTGGGTGGTACAACGTACTTCGACCTTGGAACCAACACCATAACGATAACCGATGGAACAAACAGTGAAACTGCAGATCACGTTGGCTTCAGCGCGGTCTTTGACCCAGGATTCGCACCAAGAACCAAGATCACAGGTAAAGTCGTCCCAGAGTTCGGTGCACCAGGTGTTATTGAATTCACAACACCAAGCAGCTTCACAAGCAACGTTATTGAGCTTCAGTGATGCTCTTCCTTTAAACTTATTTCGGGGGGTGGTGTGAATGAAGAGGAAGTTTAGGGGTGCGGTTGGTATTGGTACATTAATCGTGTTCATTGCAATGGTGCTTGTTGCTGCAGTAGCTGCCGCTGTATTAATCAACACAAGCGGCTACCTCCAGCAGAAGAGCCAAGCTACTGGTAGAGAGACAACACAAGAAGTAGCAAGCGGTATTAAAGTTACCAGCGTCGTTGGTTACGCACCCTATGACTCTGTAACTGGAACATACCAGCCAATAAGCAAGCTTGCCATCTATGTAACACCAAATGCAGGAAGCTCAGGAATTGATATGAAAAAAGTCAGGGTTGTCCTTAGTGATGGTACGCTTGAAGCAACACTTCAGTATGACTCAACCTATTACTACAATGGTCTAGTAGATGACATCTTTTCATTAACCGCTCCATGGCCAACTAGTCCAACAGCATTCGGTATCGTTGTTGTTCAAGACAGCGATGGTAGCCTCAAGCAAAACACTCCAACCCTCAACAAGGGTGATATAGCAGTAATAACTATTGCCACTGATAAAGTATTCTCCACAACGAGTGGTATCGAACCCAATACCAAGATAACCGGCCGTGTTATCCCAGAGTTTGGTGCTCCAGGAGTCATCGACTTCACAACACCATCAACATACACCCAGAGCGTCATAGAGCTCCAGTAAAGCTTTTCCTATCTTTAACCTTTTCGTTTTTTAACAAACTTTTGGAGGTGATGCAATGCGTAGAGGTGCAATAGGCATTGGAACATTAATTGTCTTCATTGCAATGGTGCTTGTAGCTGCAGTGGCTGCAGGAGTTATCATAGGAACAGCAGGTTACCTCCAGCAGAAGGCTCAAGCAGCAGGAAAACAGACAACCCAGGAAGTTTCCAGCGGTCTTAGAGTGGTCAACGTCTACGGCTACGTCAATACAACACCGCCGAGCAACGGAACAATAGTGAAGATGGCAATATTCCTAACACCAAATGCAGGTTCAGCTGGCATTGACCTCAGCAATGCCAAAATTGTGCTGAGCGATGGGAAGCAACTGGTGGTTTACAACTACAGCGGTGTGCTTTACAAAGGGGAGATCATCAACCTCTTCAATGGAACAAATGAAACCAAATACATCTGGAACAAGACGGCGAGGGCAGAGTTCTCAATTGCAGTCATCAACGACATCGGCAATACCATGGAAGCGAATCACCCAACACTTGAGTTTGGGGATTTGGTTGCACTGCTCATATGGACAGATGTCTTCAAGACCAGCGATGGAGAAAACGGAATCGGACAGTCAACCAAGATCATCGGCAAGGTAATTCCAGAGACTGGAGCGGCTGGAGTTATAGACTTCACGACTCCAGCGACGTTTAACTATAATGTGATCGAGCTGCAGTGAGGTGGTGTGAGATGAAGAAGAGGGGTGCAATTGGTATTGGTACGCTCATCGTGTTCATTGCAATGGTGCTTGTAGCAGCAGTTGCAGCTGGAGTATTGATAGCAACAAGCGGCTACCTCCAGCAGAAAGCTATGAGCACAGGAAGACAAACGACACAAGAAGTAGCAAGCGGAATAAAAGTGATGAACGTTTACGGATATGTTAACGGGACTGTGCCTGGAGAGCACGACATCTCAAGACTAGTCATATATGTCAGCCCAAACGCAGGTAGCGGAGGAATAGACTTAGCCTACGTTAAAGTTGTCATCAGCGACGGAAAGAAAATGGCAGTTTACAGGTATTACGATCCCAATGAGGATCAGGACCTTGGTGTAGATGCCAGCTACTTCCACTACGTGGGAGATATAAGTGACATATTTGACTATGATACCAGTAAGGTACCTTACGGAACCCAGAGCACAACATTGAGCGATGGAACGTCAATAAAAGCGGTGTGGGAGAACCTCTACAACGTTACAGTGGAGCACCAAAAGGTGCTCTTTGGCATTGCCGTTGTCCAAGATGGGGACAATAGTCTAGGAAGTGCAGACCATCCAACCCTCAGCTGGGGTGACATAGCTGCGCTGATGCTGTGGACAACTCCCTTCGATAACGGGAGAGACAGCTTTGGTCTCCCACCAGGAACTAAAGTCATCGGGAAGGTCATCCCCGAGAACGGTGCTGGTGGTGTGATAGACTTCACAACACCAAGCACATACACGTCAAACATTATGGAACTCCAGTGAAGGGGGTGGCAGTAATGGCCCTGGACTTCCTTTCATCTTTGTTCAAGAAAAAGAATAAGCCTCCCGAAGAGGAGGCCACAGCGGACACAATGGAGCTTGCAGAAGAGCTTGAGGAGAAAGTGGAAAAGAGAGAAGAAGAAGAGATGCTCAACCAGCTGATGGAGAAGGTTAACGAGATTGAAAATGACATTCCTAGAATAAAGATTGGCATTGACACACTGAAGAAACAAATCCAAGAACTTAGGGAAGAGATAGAGAGACTCGACAAAACTATCAAAGATGTCATGATGCTTTATGAGGTCATCTCTCAAGAGATAAACCCATTCAAAGAGCAGATGGCACAAGAAAATCCACTTAGTCAAGAAGTGCAGGAACTCAGGAATGAGATAGAAAACCTCAAGCTAGAGATTGCACAAATTAAGAATGACCTCAAAGTGCTTGCAGGTTATGGTGTTGATCTCGATTCAATAATATATGAAGTGCTCGCAGAGGTGTGACCCATGGAGGATGTGAGGCTTGTCACTGAGGCTGATATTAATGCAAAGCTTTCAGAGCTTAAGGGCAAAGTGCCATCAGTGATAATCAACGATCTTAGGGAAAAACTAATTTCAAAGAAGGACACGCTGACATATGAGCAGCTTGAGAAGATCATTCAGAGAGTCCTCGATGCCTATGGAAGCCAAGCAACAAAGTACGAGCAGATAAGCAAGAGGGTCGATGAGTTAGGAAAGAGATTAAGCGAATTAAGCATGCAACTCTCAAGACTCGTTGAATCTCTTGAAGAGAAGAAGTTCGATATTCACGAGAAGAAAGCTGAAAAGATTGAAGAAAAGATTGAGAAGGTTAAAGAAAAGCTCGAAAAAGTTGAGGAGAAAATTGAAGAAACGCCTAAAGAGGAAGCTCCATCGGAAATAATAGAGGAGCTTCCAGAGAAGATTGAAGAACTGCATGAGAAAGTTGAGGAGATAGCAGAGAAAATTAAGGAAAAGAAAGAGAATATTGCTAAAGAAGTTCCAGAAGAAGTTGAGAAAATGGAAAAGAAGATTGAAGAAGTTGAAGTTGCTCCAGAAGTAGAGGAGATTCCTGAAGAAAAGATTGAAGTTGTGGAGGAAAAGCCTGAGGTTGTAGAGAAAGTTGCTGAGGAAGAAAAGGAAAAAGTTGAGGAAGTTGTTGAAAAACCCGGAGTTGTTGAAGTTAAAGCTGATAAAGAAGAAAAGATTAAGGGGGGTGTTGAAATGGCTGAGGAAAGGCTCTCACTTCCTCAAGACATAGCAAACTTATTATTCGCTGAAGAACCCAAAAAAGCAAGGTTGGAAAAGATACCCGAAGATATAGTGTCAACCATGATTGCACTGAAGTGGCTTGGCTTCCTTATTGACAGGGTCGGCATACAAAATCTTGAGAGGGTCCTTGAGTTTTACTATGAGATTGGATGGATAAGCGAGAATGTGCTCAACACTTTGCTGAGATATGCAAAGGGAACTAGACCACACCACAGAGACCCAGAATGGAAGCCAGCAGAGAAGCTCACAGTTCAGGATCACTTGGTAAGCTTGCTTTTCATCGAAAGACTGAAGGGATTGAGAATCACAAGGGACGTCTTGGACAAGCTTGAAAGAGAGCTCAAGATGCTTGAAAAGACCCTCGATGAGTTCTATGGAGTCTAGAGCAGTACAGCAAACACAAGGGTGGTAACATGGGCTTCAGCGTATCAGCAAGTGCAGCAATTCTCTTTACCTCCATTTTATTAATGGTATCAACCCTCTACATTACATGGGAGAACACATACTACCAAGTCATAGATGCTAAGTCTTATTGGTACAATCTTAAAGAATCTCAGCTTCATTTCAATGCTAAGATTTCATCACTTTCAGCTGTTGATGTTGATAATGATGGTCTCCTCGATGACTTGAATGTTACTTTCACCTATTTGGGCCCTCCTATCGATGGCACCTTTGATGTCATCTTTGATGGTGGGTATAATCAGACTGTAAATACTTACAAATACCTAATCCCAAATGCTGAGTATTCATACACTATAATTAATGGCGTTAAAGATACTAACCTCCACACTGTAGTTCAAGCCTTCCCAAACGGCTGTGTATTGAAGTTTGAGTACCAATACAATGGCACAGTCGTAAACTTGCTTAGCGAGAGTGTTTACTGCCCAACAGAGGTGAGCTGAATGGCCGCAGGAGGACCTGCTTCAGAGCTCATCATGTTCATTGTGGCTGTAATTATAGCGGGCACCGTTGCAGGTGCCTTAGCTTATGTTACCAATGATATAGCTAATGGAATGAAAACTAAAGGGGAAGATCTGGCGGACCAGTTAAAGATTGACTTTGCCATAGTTAATGACCCAGAAAATATTCCAGTCTCAGGTACCGGACCTTACAACTATACATTTTATATAAAGAACATTGGAAGAGAGAGCTTTGCATTTAACCCTCAGGCTGTGCAGGTATTTATTGATGGGAATTTAGTTCCTCCTGAGAACCTCACATTCACAGATGTTAATGGAAATCCGATAACGTCCCTTGCTCCCTATGAACTTGGTCAAATCATAGTCACTCGTGGAACCCAGCTTTCATCCGGACAGCACAAAATCACAGTAGTGTTGGAAAATGGCAAGAGGAGAAGCTTGGTGTTCGAAATCTAATAACATCGATGGGTGGTCATCTTGGTTGAAGAACTACTTAAAATCCAGCTCAAGGGCGATGAGTTACATAGGCGTCTGGGCGGTGGCATACCGGCAGGCACAATCATGCTCCTTGAGGGGGATAGGGGTACTGGTAAGTCTATATTTGCCCAGCGGTTAGTGTATGGGTTTTTAATGAACGGTTATACAGCTTCATATATTTCTAGCCAATACACAACCGTTGAATATATCCGCCAAATGGGGTCGATTGGGTATGACATAATCCCTTTCCTCATAAGGAAAAAGTTGCTTTTTGTGTCCCTTTATCCACTTTTAACTGGTGTTAGTGAGAGAAGGAAGTTTTTGAGCAGGCTTTTAGGAGAGCCAAGATTGTGGGAGCCTGATGTTATAATCATCGATTCATTTTCAGCTTTACTTGCGAGGGAGCAGGAGCCTAGAGCGGTGAGGGATTTCCTAATGTATGTCAAGAAGTTGGCAAGTTTGGACAAAGTCTTAATCTTTACAGCCAACACAGAGGAAATTGATAGAGACTCATTGTTCATGCTTGAAGAGGCTGCAACCATGTTAATCAGGTTGCAGGTTAAAGTATTCGGTGGAGACCTAAAAAATTCAGCCACAATTGTGAAATACAACAACGCCAAGGGCGTGTTTCAGAAAATAATACCATTTAGAGTAGAGCCAAATGTTGGATTGGTAGTTGAAATTGCAGCAGTTGTGTGAGGTGATGAGTAATGGCACAAAGGATTGTTAGCGAGACTCTTGAAGATGCAATGCGCAGAAATCCTCATCTTAGGAGATACATTGATCAGTTTAGGAAGAAATATGGTAAAATCCCGGAATTTTATGCTCAGCTGAGTAGAGATATGAAGGATATCATGTATCCTAACATTATCTATCCTGTCGGTGATCCAATATTCATCCACATATACGGTGACCCTAAAACTGATAAAAAATACATAGTTATAGAGCCAAGGATAGAGAATAGAGAGGAAGAGAGGAAATACGAGCTTATAAAGGATAGAATTCTGGAGCTTGCTCCCACAAGAGAGATACCCGAAGACCCAGAAGAATTCGAGCGGTTTTTAGACAGCATTTTTGATGAAGCAGTCCTATCCTTAATAAAATCTGGAAAAAAAGGCCTATTGAAAAAGGGTCAACAATTCACTTTAACAAGAGACGAGATGGAAAAGTTCCGTTATTTAATTAAAAGGGATATTATAGGGATTGGACCCCTTGAGCCTCTAGCAAGAGACCCATACATCGAAGATATTCATATAATCGGTGCCAACTATGTAG
The DNA here is from genome assembly GCF_012027375.1 of Thermococcus sp. LS2. NCBI lineage: Archaea > Methanobacteriati > Methanobacteriota > Thermococci > Thermococcales > Thermococcaceae > Thermococcus > Thermococcus sp. LS2. The sequence goes on from NZ_SNUI01000009.1 coordinate 72,390, forward strand.
CTTTGGTTCACAAGATATTCGAGCACTTACCAACAAACATTACATTTGGAGATGACATAAAATTAGCTGACTACTTCAAAAACCTAAGTGAGCGCATTGGAAGGCCCGTAAGCGACAGAAACCCAATAGTTGATGGTGCATTGCCAGACGGCTCTCGTATCAACATAATCTATTCCCCAGATATTAGTCTTAAGGGGCCAAGTGCTACAATAAGAAAGTTCTCGGCCACTCCGATAAGCATTGTCCAGCTGATTTCATGGGGGACATTGAGTGCAGAAGTTGCTGCATATTTGTGGATTGCGATTGAGTATGGAATGAGCATATTCGTCTGTGGAGAGACAGCCAGTGGTAAGACTACTCTATTGAACTCTATAATCCCATTCATCAAACCAGGTTCAAAGGTGTATACAGCTGAAGATACACCGGAGGTTATAGTTCCACACCCAACATGGCAGCGTTTGGTCACAAGGGAAAGAGGTCCAGAGGAGAGCAGAGTAACGCTGTTCGACTTGCTTAAAGCAGCTTTGAGATCAAGACCAAACTACATCATCGTAGGTGAGATTAGAGGTGCTGAAGGTGCCATAGCATTCCAGGCTATGCAGACAGGTCACCCAGTTATGAGCACATTCCACGCTGGAGATATTAAAAAGATGATACAGCGTTTCACGGGGCATCCAATAAATGTCCCGATAACATTCATTGACAACTTGAACATAGCTGTATTCCAGCAGGCAGTTTATCTCAAAGGTAAGTTCCTCAGGAGAACGGTTAGCGTTGTTGAAATTGAGGGTTACTACGAGGAACTAGGCGGTGTTGCAACAAGAAACGTCTTTGAATGGGATCCCGTTGGTGACAAACACATCTTTAGAGGTTTCAACAATTCATACATTTTGGAGAAAAAGATTGCAGAGATAGCAGGTTATGAAGACCCCAAAGAAATTTACAATGAGTTGTTCCTTAGGGCTAGAATCTTGGAAAGAATGGTGGAGCTTGGGATTACAAATTACTGGGATGTGTACAAGGAAATCAAAGCCTTCTACCAGAGGGGACTTGAAGGATTAAGCTTCAGAATCTAAGGGGGTGACAGTGATGCCAGATAACATAAGCATCTTTGTAAAAGCTGACCTTTCAATGAGGGAATACCTCAGGAAAGTACTGCTCCCCAGCGTAGTATTATCAGTGATCATATTTGTTGTTATATCAATTTTAATGAGGCTCATATACCTCCCTTTCGGTGTGAAGCTGTTGCTTTTTGCCATCCCAATAATCCTACTCATTTATGCAGCCATTTATCCATATATAGTTGCTGATTCAAAAAAGATATCTATAAACTCAAAGCTTCCATACTTCGTCACGTATTTTGCCGTTCTCTCAACAAGTGAAATGGGGAGAAGTGATCTAATTAAAGTCCTAGCTAGCGACCCAAAATTGGGTGCCATAGCCACAGAGCTGAAGAAGGTGTATACGATTGTTGATAAACTGCATAGAAGCCTTCCAGAGGCATTCAGATTCTTGGCAAGAAGAACTCCAAGCCAAGTTTTTGCTGATTTTCTGGATAGACTCGCATATTCCTTAGACAGCGGTGTTGATTTAAAGGACTACCTCTTCCAAGAACAGCAGACTGTTATGGACGACTATCAAACATTTTATGAGGGCGCACTATATGATTTAGATGTTTTCAAAGAAATTTATGAGTCAATAATTATCTCAGTCGTTTTCATGGCATCTTTCATAATTATCGGCCCACTGATAACTGGGCAAGACATCGGAAGACTGGGACTTTATGTGGTTGCCATCATATTGGCTTCGGAGATTGGTATACTCATGGTTATCAAATACAGAATGCCTGAAGATCCAATATGGGCTGAGAGCAGAGGAATTGAAACTGAGAGAGATAGGAAAATAAAGAGATCCTACATTTACTCAGGAATGCTTGTAGTGATTATGTTTCTGATATACCTCTTGATTTTGAGACCAAGATTCAATATTCCCGAACCATTTGTCATAGCTATGATATTAACTCCACTAATCTACTCTGGAAAGGTCATAGCAAACGAAGAAAAAGCCATATTCAGGAAAGATGAAAACTTCGCTGCATTTATCAGAAGCTTAAGCTCTTCTCTAGCAGCTAGCGGAAGCTCTCTAGTCATGGTTTTAAAATACCTCAGCGCTCACGATTTTGGTAGCTTAACCGAGGATATAAGGGCCCTCTACAGAAGGTTAGCCGTTAGAGTTGATAGAGAAAGAGCATGGGACTTCTTCATCGCTGGAACCGGGAGCTGGTTGGTTGGAATATTTTCTGAGATTTTCAGAGAGGCCATAAGGATGGGTGCCGAGCCAGATTATGTTGGAAAAGTAATTTCAAGAAATTTTGAGAGGCTGGTAAGACTGAGGAGGAAGAGACAGCAGAGCTTAGCCAGCTTTATTGGAATAATATATGGACTCACTGCAGCATTCGCTTTTGCACTTGCAGCTTCATTTCAAGTAGCGGTTTCAATCAATGAACTCTTTGGACAGCTCCAAGTTCCATCCGAATACATCGGAGATGTAATCCACATAATTCCACCAACGGGAATGAGGTTCATAATGTGTATTATGCTAGCCCTGATGGTTCTCCATTCACTGCTCTCTGCATTGGCCATCAAGATAGCCGACGGAGGACATTTAGGAATGTCCCTATACTACTTCGTCATACTGCTGTGGATATTTGCTACAGGAATGTATCTGGGACAAAAGCTGATGGCTAAAATGATGGGAGTTGGAGGAATGGAAGAAGCAGCGCAGTTAATCTTATTGCTCGTTGCGAGGTGAGAGGAAATGAAGAAAGGGGCGATAATGTTTATGCTAATTATTTCCTTGATAGTTTCCCAACTCGTTGCAGCATCATCGATTTCAGGATGGATTTTAGTTCCCCAAAAAATACAAATTGGAGGAACAGTAATAGAGCTGGAGGACATTTCAACAGTTGATGGTTCACTATTTGTCAAAATCCAAAATGAAACTGCCTCAAAAGAGTTTCTGCTCTTTATAGGCTCAAATGTAAGCTTTAACTACCTAACGCTATCTCTCCAAAAATCGGTGATAGGAACAAAAGCCTATGCATATCTTCAAATTGAGTATCCAATACTCTTTGAAGGGGAGAGCATACAAATTAATCAGTATAACATTACACTTCTTAGCGTAACAGACAAAGGTGCCAAAGTGCTGGTTAAGTATGGAAACTCCTCAAAAGAATTCACAACTCAAACGATTGAAATTGAAAATATAAAACTATCCATAACCCCCTACCCGAAAATATTCTCCGGATACTTAAAAAGAGGAGGCTCAATATCCTTTTACGGACACAGAATAACTTTGGAAGACGTGAAAATTGAGAATTCGACCGATGGGTACAAAGAGGTTGTCATAATATCCATAGATGGAACTCAATATGAAGTAACAGTTGGAGAAAATCTAGATACCCAGATATTCCACATAGAAACACATTCGCTAATTGGTGTTGACTATCTATCTTTGGATGCCTATGTAAAAGGAGCATATATAGACATGCAGATATATCCAGATTTTTCAGAAAAGGTGTATGAAGGGAAAGATGTCAAAATGGGACCCTATCTAGTGAGAGCTGAGTACATTGTAGGGAATTCAGTTTATGTTTCTATACGCAATAATTGTGGACAGGTGCTTTCGGAGGGATTCATTTACTCTGGAAACTTCACATCAATGAAGTACTACAAGGGACTCGGAATTGTGCTTGATTCCACAGGTACAGACTCCAATGGAAAATATGCGAATATTGTAGGATTTTTGTATCCAGAAGAAATCCCATCAATCAAAAATGTGTCGCTTTTAGATGTGTCGCTATTAGCCCCACAATCAGCCCCTATTCAATATCAACCCTTCACTGCCAAGATAATCGTTAAGAACATTGGAGATGCCACACTCAACAATGTCTATATTAGGTACTCTCCCTCAAAAGGTATCGAAGTTCTCAGTGGAGGAGATTATTATATTGAATCATTGCCTCCCAAAGCTTCCAAAGAATACACCCTGGTACTTAGAAGCAACCTTAGCGGAGAGATATCATTGGGAAAAGTCGTGGTTACTGCTGATGTCCCATATGAGCTTGCCTGTGGAGGATATACAAAAGTAACGTTTTATTCAAATTCACCTTTCTTAAATGTGACCAGAGCAAGAATTAAGTATCTAATTAATCTTGATGTCCCTTCAGAGGTACAAGTTGGAAAGCCGTTCGAAGTTAGACTATCAGTTCAAAACGTTGGAAATGTAAATGTTCCGGTTCTCATAAATATCCCCCTAGAGAAAAGCTTTGCATTGGTATCATCAAAGTATCTCTCGTATTCCGGTGAATCACTGTCAGACAGCATATCTCTAGAACCAAATGAGACAAGAGAATACCCATTAACCCTTGTAGCTATCACTCCCGGCAAATTTAATATGAGTGCAGTAATTCTGTTCCAGAACAGAAAGGTAGCAGAAACATCTCAAGAAATCATTGTGTCTGCCCCTCTTCAAGGTAATTATACACGAACTATAACAGTCACCCACACAGTGAAGAACAACGAAAGCGTTCACCCAGAAACTGTCACCGTTACACAGACTATAACCCAAACAATATCAAAAACAATCACTATGACAGTAAATAATACAATTGAAGTAATCCCCTTAAAATCAAAGGCAATCTGGTGGGTTATAGGATTTATAGTTGGGGCTGGAATGATAATCCTAATTGCATGGATTAAAGCAAGGTCAGGCTGATGCTAACCCTTTTAAGTCTTACTCTATTTTTGATGTTTAGGTGAGAAGATGAGAAGAGGTCCAGTATTTTTGGGGAAAGCTTACATTCACTGGTGTGAGAAGTGCAATGTTCCTCTAATCAGCGAGAGATGTGATATTCATGGAAAAGAAGGAATTTTCAAGCTGGATTTAACTCCCCCCGCAGATGTCAGATTCGCTTTTGAAAAGGATTTGGAGTTCATCAAGAGGGAGTTCAAAAAGCACTATGGAGTTGATATCAGCGAGATAATTGATGGAAAGATTGTTCTCCTTAATAAAACTCCAGGAGAAGATGATATCTACGAGATAATATTTGATGGCTATATTTTTGGATGGCTCCGCTTTGACCCGCTAGAACTTAAATGGAAGCCAGGGCTTAAGGTTGAAGGAGCGATTGCACTTTGGAAACGCTTTGGGAAGAATATGAGAAAATGGATCATTGTGGATGAAGGTGCTGTGGAGCCAATAAAGAAAGGTGCAAATGTTCTGCCTGTAGGCATAATTGAGGCAGATCCTTCAATTAAGATAGGGGACGACGTCATAATTGTAAGTGAAAGCGGAGAAGTAATTGCCACAGGAATAGCGAAGAAAGACTATGAGCAGCTTATAAATCCAAAAGAGAGAGGGACAGGCATTAAAACAAGGCACCAGAGAAGTGTTAACTACAGGGAGGGCAAAAATGCCACCATTGATGATGTGATCAGAGCTAACAAATCAGCACTTGAAGAAAGGGTTAGAGAAGCAAGAGAGTTTATAAGAAAAACTGCTGAGAAGATAAAGCTTCCAATGGCTGTTGCATTTTCTGGTGGCAAAGACAGCTTGGCTGTTTTAGGATTAATGCTCGAAGAATTTGGGGGAGGTTTTACGATTTTCTTCAACAACACAGGGATAGAATTCCCTGAAACTCTGCAGTACATTGAGGATATGAAGAAAGACCTTAAAGACAAAGACATTGAGTTCATAGTTGCCGATGCTAAAGATGCTTTCTGGCATGCTATAAATGTCTTTTCTCCGCCTGGAAGAGACTACCGCTGGTGCTGTAAGGTTACAAAGCTCGGTCCCATAACACTGACAATAAAAGAGCATTATCCACAAGGTGTTTTGATGTTTGTAGGACAGAGGAAGTATGAGAGTATCCAGAGGTACAAGCAACCGAGAATTTGGAAAAATCCTTGGGTGCCTAATGAGATAGGAGCTTCCCCAATATTCCACTGGAATGCCCTCGAAGTGTGGCTCTACATTTTCTCAAGGAAGCTAAAGTACAATCCGCTCTACGAAAAAAGACTAGACAGAATTGGCTGCTTCTTATGCCCTAGCTCATCCCTAGCTGAAATCTACACTCTTAAAGAGGAAAAACCAGAGCTGTGGGATAGATGGGAGAAAGAACTCGAAAAATGGAGGAAGCGTCTTGATCTTCCTGAAGAATGGATAACCTATGGATTCTGGAGATGGAGACAACTCAGCAGAGGACAGAAGAAGCTGGCGGAACAGCTTGGAATTGAGCTTCCAGAGAAGAGAGTCTGGGAACCAGTGAGATATTCCATTGAAGAGCATGATGATGGATACTTAGTAAAGCTAAACACAGCAATAAACTTGAAAAGAATTAAAGAAGTTGCTCCCATTCTTGGTGAAGTTGAAATAGGAGAAAATTACATAAAGGTTGGTGAAATAGTTTTCAAAGAAGAGGGAATATTTACCTCTGAACGGAGAGAAGGTGTTCAAGCATATTATCTCGTCAAGAGGGCTTATGAATGTGTTGGCTGTGGAGTTTGTGTCGGGAGATGTCCAGAAAATGCGCTGAGCATAAATCCAAAGACGAGAAAAATTATCGTTGATTATACAAAATGCATCCACTGTAGGGAGTGTATGGAAGTATGTCCCCTGTTAAAAATCAAAAATCCAAGGGAAGGAAGCCAGCTTTAATCATAATATTAGCCCTCATTTTCCTTCTTCCACTTGCTTTTTCCCAAGAGGAGTATGACTACAACATAGAGAGCTACTCAATTTATTTTGACATAATCAACGACAACACTGTAAAAGAGACTATTGAAATCAGCTTAACTGCAAATACGAATTTCAGCAGATACGTGTTCTACTCGGACTATCCAATAGAAAATCCCGACGCAATAGTGAAAATTAATGGAGAGATGAAGGTTGTAAATGTAAGCGTGAGCAAAATAGTTGGCGGGATTAATGCCGTGTATGTGAAATTTCCTATAGTGCATCCAGGAGATAGAGTTGAAATCAGAATAAGCTTCTACTCCTCGGGAATGTTGCAGAATGTCCAAAATAAAAAGCAGTTTGCATACTACATAAAATTCAGCCAGCCTGTAGGTGTATTCTATGTCAGGCTGTTTGTTCCAAAAGGATATGCAATTCTCTCACCAGTAATTCCCTCTCCAGACATGGTAGAAAGCTCAGAGAACAGGCTCGTGCTGGAATGGAAGAGAGAGAACATCAAAGCTGGAGAGGAGTTTTATTTTATCGTTGGTTTCTCTGGAGAGATCAAGGGATTCTCCCCTCTGTGGCTTGTCGTAATATTTGTATCTGCATTTGCGGGAGGATTCTTTGCAGGGATGCTGTATAAGGAGAGAAGAGGCAAAGAGAAAGTGGAGATACTCAGAAGTGATGAAGAAAAGATTATTGAGCTTCTGAAAAACGGGCCGGTTTTGCAGAGTGAACTCGTTAAGAGGCTCGGTGTCTCCAAAGCAAAAGTCAGCCTTCTTCTAAAAGATATGGAGAAAAAGGGATTAATTGAGCGTGTTAAGGAGGGTAGGAGTTACCTCGTTAGGCTCAAAGAAAGCTAAGGTTTATAAACTATGGAAATTAGCTCATAAAACTGCGAGGTGAAGAAGATGGAGTTTGAATGTCCAGAATGTGGGAGCGAAAATGTTGAAGTGATTAAAGAGAGAGGAAGAGAAATTACACTTAAGTGTCTTGACTGCGGCAACGTCTGGATACTCACTTTGCCAAAGCTTGTGAAGATTCCTCTCATTGTTAGCAAGCACGAGAGAAGCTTCAAAGCTGAGGCAGAGCTCCCAGAAGATGAGGAAATCAAAGTTGGGGATATAGTTGAGATTGAGAACGATGAAGTTAGAATCACAGGCATAGAACTCGAAGGGAACAGAAGAGTGAACAAAGCGAAGTTGAGTGAAGTTAAAACGCTCTGGGGAGAAAGCTTGAGATATCCAAAAATCATTGGCGTCTCGATTTACCTGCCCAAAGGGATTACACAGTCATTCAAAGTTCAAGTGGACAGAGATGAGGAGTTTGTCGTTGGAGAAGTCCTCGAAGTTGAAGGATACACCTTCAAGGTTGAGAAGATAAAGACAGATAGGAAAATGCTCACACACGGAAAAGCAAAGGCAGACAAGATTGTGAGGTTGATGGGGCACCAGATAAGAGCAAGAGCACGCAGAAAGCTCAAGATTTATAGAGGATATGAAAGTGTGGAGGGATAAGCTAAAATACTTCCTCTCCAAATTCTTTTTTGTGAAAGCAATGAATGAGGAAGAACTTTATGAGAGATGGGTAAAGCTTGTTAGACAGCTTGAAAGGGAAAGGATAATTAAAAGTGAGCGGGTTAAGGAGGCTTTTCTAAAAGTTCCAAGATATAAATTTGTTCCCGAAAGATACAAGCACTATGCCCATGTTGATGAGCCATTGCCAATTTCCGCTGGACAAACCATTAGCGCTCCTCACATGGTAGCAATAATGCTCGAGCTTGCTGACCTAAAAGAAGGCATGAATGTTCTCGAAATTGGGACTGGAAGCGGGTGGAACGCGGCTTTAATTTATGAGCTTGTCAAGAGAGATGTTTATACAATTGAACGAATCCCCGAGTTAGTGGAGTTTGCAAGGAGAAACTTGGAGAGAGCCGGCTACAAAGATAAGGTGCATGTGATTTTAGGGGATGGGACGAAAGGATTTCCCACCAAAGCCCCATACGACAGAATAATAGTCGCAGCTGGTGCTCCAAAAATCCCAGAGCCCTTTATAGAACAGCTCAAAGTTGGTGGAAAGCTGATAATACCCGTTGGAAATTACCATCTATGGCAAGAGCTGTATGAGGTAATAAAGCTTGATGAGAAAGGAAGAATAAAAGTGATAAATCACGGCGGAGTTGCGTTTGTTCCATTAATTGGAGAGCATGGGTGGAGGGAATAAGATGGATATCAAATTAATAGCTTTTGATTTGGAAGGAACGCTGGTAAAATCAAAGTCAAGCTGGGTAGAACTGCACAAACGCTTTGGTACTTGGGATAAGGGAAAAGAATACGCTGAGAGATTTTTTAGAGGGGAGTTTGATTACCAAACGTGGGCAGATTTAGACGCTTCTCTCTGGAAAGGCCGTAAGAGAGAGGAAATTTTGGAGTGGGCAAATTCTGTTGAGTACATGGAAGGAGTTGAAGAACTCTTTGAATTTTTGAGAGAGAACAATTTTAAAATTGCCATAATCAGCGGGGGTTTAATGTGTCTCGCAAAGAGGGTTGCAGATGAGCTTAACGCGGATTATGTGTTTGCAAATGAGCTCATTTTCGATGAAGAAGGCAGAGTAACAGGAAAAGTCATTGCAAGGGTTGATTTCCAGAATAAAGGAGAAATTTTAGCAAAGCTAAAAGAGGAGCTTAAGCCTTCATTAACAATAGCTGTTGGAGATGGACACAACGACATTGCGATGTTCAAAGTGGCTGATGTCAGCATAGCGGTAAATCCTCACGAAGGTGTTGAAGGTGATTATGTTGCAAAGGACTTGAAGGAAGTGAAAGAAATTATCAAGGAGATTTTAGAAGAAAGAGGTCAGTGAAGGGCGTGTTCATCACTCCTCAGCAAAGCAAAAGCTCATCATCCCTGTAGGCCCAGCCGGAACCCCCGCTTCACTGCTCCGCGGAGAGGGCGGGGAGCTGGGCCTACCAGTAAAGCATTAGTAATGACAGTTTAAAAACCTAAAGTCCACTCATCTTTTGGAGCAATAACCAAAACAGATCACCATAAAAGACAGAGATTAAAAATCCTAAAAAGAGCGCTGGTGCAAAGGGCATCGCTTTCCTAACGATGAACTCATTTTCAAGCTTTCCTTCCTCTACAAGTCTTTTGAGCTTCTCTATTTGTTCTTTTGTTAAGCCTTCGGCAGTTGGAGATGCTATGATACCTTCATAACTGGGCTTTAGGAGACTTAAATCGCCAGTAGCTAAAGCTTTTTTGAATTTATCTGTGAAGCTTTCTCTGTCTCTTAGAATTTCTCCGTTCTTTTCGTAAATCCACTCTCCCAGAATATCCCACTCCTTAAGCTCCTCAACAGGTCTTCTCTCTATGAGTATTTCGTTTCTAAGGACTTTAACAATGGAGAAGAAAACTTTGAAAATATAGAATACAACCAAGAGCTTTGCAAAAGACAATAAAAAGACAAATCCAATAATATAGGTGAAAACACCCAATGCAATGACTCCAAGTGTGTTACCAACTTTTTTGTATTTTCCTAGTATTCCCAATATTATTAAAGTTCCACTCCACCTAACTAATGGATGCAATGTAACGCCAAAATAATATTGCAAAGCTATGAAAAACCCGAGTGATGCCATAATCCAAAGAGCCAGTTCAATGGTAAGCATGATGTTTTCAGTAAAGACTGCTTTTAGCTTATCTGTTTTTTTCTTGACGATTAAGCCCCCAAGGGCATATACGAAGAGAAATGGAAATACAGCAAGTATACTATTAAAAAATAGCGTCAGCGCATGTAGTGGATAATAAACTGCATACGGGGCTTTAATTCTTGCAAACTCAGAAGCATATGGAAAAAGAGCCGCATATGCGGCCAATATTATTACATCACCGCTTGCCCATCCTCCAATTAAATACAACGCATAACCTATTAAGAGTCCAATTCCCAATCCAATTATCCCCGAGAAAGCACAAAGATAATCCCCATTTTTAATGCCCTGGTAGGCATAGTATAAAATACCTGCCCCTGCTATCGGAAACACATGCTTGTCATCAATGAATCCAGTTTTGATGTCGGTATACGACGTAAGAACACCCATAATAACCCCAAGAACAAGTAAAACCATGCTCATTATTTCACCTCAGAGATTTTCTATAATGTTTTGCCTAATAGTCGTTATATACTCAGTTACTACCTTATTTATCTCCCCCACACTGTTCAGAATAACCCTTAGGGTTATAGCGACAAGTATCAAAGCTGCAGCCATCATAAACAAATACTCTAATGCAGTTTGAGCTCGCCTCAATTTTCTCACCAAAGATAATTTGTAAACTCAACAAATTTAAAGGTTGTCATACGCACTCTTTACTTCTTCCGTAAGGTTAGATGATGCATTTGTGATTACAGTTCCTAGATTTTCCACGTCTCCTGAAGTTGATTGAGGATGGGTAAGGTACACAATTACAAGAATCATAAATGCCACAGCAATCATGAACAAATATTCCAACGCAGCTTGTGCCCTCCTCACTTTCCTATCCCTCATAATACTCAGTAATGTGCAGTATAAATATAAGCATATTTCCTCAAAATTGAGTTAAACATACTAAAAATTGTAGGATTATAACATTTTTAAACACATTAATATATTTGGTTGTGATGACAATGAGAGTTTATAAATTGTATGTGAGAGACGAATACCTTGAAATGATAAAAAGCGGAAAAAAGAGAATTGAGGTTAGGGTGGCATATCCTCAAATAAGAGATATCAAAGCGAGGGATAAGATACTTTTCAACAATCTCATTCCAGCTGAAGTGATTAGTGTAAAGAAATACGAAACATTCAGGCAGGTGCTTAGAGAAGAGCCAATCGAGAAGATATTTCCAGACAGTCCAAGCTTTGAAAAAGCTTTAAAGAGATTTCATGAAATGTATCCCAAATGGAAGGAAAACCGCTACGGCGTCATAGCCATTAAATTCCGCCTTCTAAAACCAAAATCGAAAGGTGAGTAAAGTGAAGAACCTAAAATTCGACGGACGCTATAAAGATATGATACTCAGCGGAAAAAAGAGGGCAACCATAAGATTAGGAAGAAAGATAAATCTAAAGCCTGGCGATGAAGTGCTGATACATTCTGGAGGATATGTATTGGGTAAGGGAATAATAAAAAGAGTTGAAACAAAGAAAGTTTCTGAACTCACTGACGAAGATGCCCGCCTAGATGGATTTAAAAACAAGGAGGAGCTTCTGAAGGCTTTAAAAGAGCATTACAAACATCTAACTCCAAATACACCAGCAACAATAATCGAATTCGAACTCACCAAAGTTCTAGATAAACCCATTCTCTCAGCGGATTTTCCATATGAAGGGAACAATCCAATCGAAATTGCAGAAAAGGCACTCAAATACCTCGACAACTTGAGCTTTGAAGAAATTGCGCTTTTAAATCTCTTCTTGAAAGAAGGAAGCCTTAGAAAGGCGGCATATAAGCTTGGAGGATTGAACAAGAGGTACAAAATCAGAGAAGTCTTAAGAAAAGCCTATGAAGAACTCAAAAAGAAGGGTTTAATGGAACCAAAAATTTAATACACCCATATCTGCTGTCTTGAATTCCAATACTCTTTTAGCTCCTCCTTTGTATGGTGTTCTGCCACTGGGTAAATTCTTACTGAGTACACACCTCTCATTCGAGAAATTTCAAGGGCAACGTCTCTTAACCTTCTCTCGTCTTCAACGTTCATAACTGCCACTATATTTGGATCTCCTCTAATTTGATGAATTTCCTCTATTAGCCCTCTCTTCCATAATTGCTCCTCAATCTCGCTAACTTTTTCCTCAAGCACACTTATGAACAGTATAACCTTCACACTACTCACTTCCATAATAATTATAATTCAAAACTATTTATACGCCCTATGCTCACTTCAAGTGGTGAAAAATAGCAAAATAAGGCTTTAAAATACATAAAAAACGTTGTTCTCGATTATTCCATTAATCTGATGGTTCTCAGCGGAGTTTTTAAGTGTGCTACTTGATAGTTTAACCGGGAAAAGTTTGAACTTTCCCCTTCCTACAAGCCTTGTTAGTCTTAAGCTGAATTCTCTAAGCTCATTTTCATCAGCAAATTCAACCTTAGCTATGAAATCATATTCCCCGTAGAGCCAGTACCCCTCTACAGGAAGCTTTTTGAGCACTTCATCCCTTACTCCCCAGACCAGCAGTATGGCCTCGAGCCTAATCACCTCCAGAGACTTTTTCAGTTATCAAATGTGAAGGTTGTATAAATTCTTTTTGCAAATTTTTCGGATAAAATGGCAAAATTTAGAAAATTTTTTGATAAATTTCTGTCACTTATGCAACAGCGTTTTCATGAACTCTAAATATTTAATCCACAAATAACAAAGGGTTTTAACTTAAAAATCAGAGATAAACACGGTGGTGTTCATGATTAAAGCGGTGTTCTTTGATTTTGTCGGGACTCTCTTAAGCAAAGAGAGCGAAGCCATTACCCATCTCAAAATCATGGAAGAAGTTCTGAAGAATGCGAATGCAGAGGTTGAGGTTAATGCAAAACAGCTTTTGGAGGAGTATGAGCACCTCACAAAAGAAGAGTTCAGCAAATTGGCAGGAAAACCTTACAAGCCAATACGCATCATAGAAATTGAAACCCTCGAAAAGCTTGCCCAAAAATACAATTTTGAAGTTCCCGAGGATTTTTGGCAAACCCACTTGAAACTGCACCAACTCCATGGAAAACTTTATCCAGAAGTCGTTGAAACTCTAAAAGAGCTCAGAAAGAGAGGTTATCACGTTGGACTTATTACAGACTCAGATAATGACTATTTAAGAGCTCATTTAGAAGCATTGGGAATTCTTGACCTCTTTGACAGCATAACAACAAGTGAAGAGGCAGGATTCTTTAAGCCACATCCGAAAGTTTTCGAAATTGCACTTAAAAAAGCTGGAGTTAAAGGAGAAGAAGCAGTTTATGTTGGTGATAATCCTCTTAAGGACTGCGTTGGTGCGAGGCAAGTTGATATGATAAGCATCTTGCTTGATAAAACAGGAGAAAAGAGGAAGCTTTGGGGAGAGTGTGAGTTTATAATAAGCGACTTAAGGGAAGTTTTAGACATAGTATCTGAGATCTGAGGTCAGCAACGGCAGGGTTCATCACAACTCAGCCAGCGAAATTGTCATCATCCCTCTCTTTTCAGCTCAGCCTTTTCTTTGCCTCCCATAACCTTTGAAAGACTGTAATCCAAGCTAAGACTGCAACAATGTAAACTCCCACATCCACTCTATTAAAGAGTGCTGCAATTATTAAAATCAGCAGTCTCTCAGCTCTCTCTGCAATACCCACAGCTAAAGTTCCACTTCCAGCAAGTTCTGCTCTGCATCTTTCGTAACTTACCAAATATGACCCAATTAGAGCTATGAATGCAATTTTCCAATCAACCAAACCACCATAAGCAATTCCAAATAAAACTGCCCCATCACTAACTCTATCAGTTGTTGAATCTAAAAACGCCCCAAAACGGGAAGTTCTGCCAGTTAGCCTTGCTAAAGTGCCGTCAAGAGCATCAATTAATGAACCAAAGATTAGAGTTAATGCTGCTAATCTCTGCTCCCCCATAGCAAAGAAGTAAGCAGCTAATAGGGAGATCAGCATTCCAATAACAGTGAGTTGATTTGGAGTTAGGCCGATTTTTACTAGAGGTCTAACGATTGTCTCCAAGTAACCTTTGAAAACTGGCCTGTATCTATTGAGCATCTCCCTCGACCTCTATCACTCTCTTCCCTTTTTCTTGGGGTATTATCTTGAGTTTAGCATTTTTGAATTCTTTCCTTAACCCTTCTCCATCTAAAAGTCTGTCTAAAAATACTGCCAAAGCTGCAACCTCGCTGTGTGGCTGGTTCCCAATTGCAACATTGTAATGGGCAAGCTCGTAAACTTCTCTTGGGACTTTTTCTGCTCCTACAACAACTAAGAGGTTTTCTCCACGCTTTAAATCTTCCTTGATTTTAGGCAGTGCATCATCCACATGAATTCCATACATCGTGAGATGGACTATTTTTCCCTCCCATTCACGCATTATCTTTTTCCAGTGAGGGTCGAATTTTATGAAAAATGGTCCTCCCCAACGTTTTACAACGTCTTCAACACTCTCTCTTACATGTTCATCTTCATCAGCTGCAATTATTATCCCATCAGCTCCAAAGGCCCTTGCGGTTAAAGCTACGTGGGTTGTTATTCTTTTATCTCTCTCGGGTCTGTGGCCTAACCTAAGCACTACTATCATTTGTACACCCCCCTGAGGATATACCAGTACTTTCTAAAATCATCCGGCCAAGGCTTGTCTTTATAAAACTCGTAGAGCGCCTTAATTGTCTTCGCGATATCTTTATAATCATAGTTGAGGAACATTTCATTCAACTCTTTTTCAGGAGCTGAGGTTAGAATGAACAACGTGAAGATTTGCTCATTCTCGTTCATTCCAGTAAGCATCAATGTAATCTTCGTCCTAAGCATTGGATTAAGCCTCTTTTCAACTTTCATCATCAGCTTATCTTTGAGATTTGCGAGATAGTCAGGACCAACATCAATATGCTCATGCCCTCTCAACTCCTCTGGAGCCTGAGCAACAAGTTTGTAGTTCCCCTGTGTTAGAAGCTGGTAAATCTTGGGAAAGTATGGAGTTGCTATGTAATCCTCTCTGCTTCCGATAAATCCATGCCTAAAGTCTACAACATACCACTCTCCTCCGGAGTAGAACTCAGACAGCGGCCTTAAAGTGCAGTCTGTACCATTGTACAAGCTCACGAGTCTTGCCGGCACATCAATGGATTTCATCATGGCCGTAAAAAGGAGTTGTCCTTCAGCATAGCTGATTTTGTTTTGCTGAAGTATCTTCTGTGGATCAATGGAAGCTGTTGTATCACCGAATTTGTAATGCTCAACAATCCATGTGTATATTTGTTTGCCTGCCTCTACTTCAGATTTTGATTTTAGGACAAGAGGTAAAGCATAGTTCCGCATGATGCCAATATCAACATAAGGTGTGGAGTTAAATTTCTTAATCCAGTAGCCATCTACGAGATATCTGTTCTCGATCCAATAATAGTTGTCTCCATATGCCCTTCTCAGTGTTTCATTGTTTGCAAGCCAAGGCTTCCATGTTACCTCTAAGTATCTGCTCTTAATTTCTTTCTTCTCTCTATCGTTCTCAAAGTAGCTAACAACGGTAGTTATGTATCCTGCCCGATACTCATATGGCGCTTTTATCAGATAAACCATGAGATAAGATTTCCCACCGTCTATTTTTTGAGGAACTTTTGTCTGATTAACAATTTTCAAACCATCAAGGAGATTCAGAGAAATCTCACCTATTTCTATCGGCGCAGTCCCAACATTCCTCAATTCCAATGTTATGTTGAAAAGCTTCCCCCCTCCCACTGATTCGGGCATTTTTAAATTCACATAAAGCTCTCCGGATGGAATCTCGCTTTCCTCTTTAACAACGGTTATTGTAAACTCACGGTAAAATCCTTTCCATGTCCTATGGAGTTCATCAACAAGCTCCAATGGCACTCCTATTGTGTATACTCCAGGTTTATCAGGGGCTTTTACTATCCACACAAGCTCAGCTTTTTGCCCCACCTTTAATGGGGCAGGAAACTTGGGGTTCTGCAGGATTTTAAAGTTTGGATTATTAATCATCAAATTCGCATCAATAAACGCAACTTTTCCTGTGTTGTTGATAGTCACAATTATATGAAAAGTCCCTCCGGCTTTTACAACCGTTCTATCAATCTCAAAAGTAACCACAGCCGGTTGCTTAATCAGACACCCCGATGCAAAAATTATCAAAAGCAGGAGGAGTGCAGATTTTTTCAACTAGCTCACCTTTTTAGTTCATGAAGGAGGATTGCCAACTCACCGAGCTCGCCGATTTCCCACCTAACATTAATCGGTGTTCCTACCTCAATTTCCTTTTTGCTCAGCCCTGGCTCAGTTCCACCAAAGATAAACATCACCTTCTTCTCTTTCACTTTTTCCCTCAGCTCTTCCCAATTAGCTGGTTCTCCAAACTTCGTGACTGTATAAATTTCGTCGGGCTGGACCACCTCAATGGCATCAGGCAAATCTCCCACGATTAAGACGTTTTTACCTTTCTTGAATGCCTCTTTATGTATTTCTGGCACTCCCATTTGTGCCGCTGTGCCGGTAGGCTTTGAAATCACTAATAAGTCAACATCAAAGCCAAAGGCTATTTTAGCAAACTCCTCAAGCTTCCTTGTTGCATTGATGTTGTGATACACAACGATTATCATTCCCTCACCTCCAAAGGCTCTTTAAAGGATTGAACCTTAATAATCTTTAGGTGGTTAGAATGATTACGCTAACTACAGACTTCGGAATCAAAGGGCCATATGTTGGGGAGATGAAAGGAGCCATCTTAAGCATAAATCCCAAAGCGACGCTCATCGATATAACTCACGCAATCACCAGACACAGCATTCTTGAGGGCTCTTTTGTAATGGAGCAAGTTGTGAAATACTATCCAAAAGATACAATTCACATTGGAGTTATTGATCCCGGAGTAGGTACTGAGAGGAAAGCGCTGATCATAGAAGGAAATCAGTTCTTAGTGGTTCCAGACAACGGCCTAGCTACTCTTCCACTAAAGCACATAAATCCAACGGCAGCCTATGAGATTGATATTAAAAAGATTGAGGCAATAATTGGGAGAAAAATCAGCTCAACCTTCCACGGAAGAGACGTCTTTGGTCCAGCGGGAGCTCTGCTGGATTTAGGCTATGAACCTTCCCGCTTAGGAAAAGAGATCAGCTTGGACGAGATAATAAAGCTTGATTTAGAGCCAAAGCAGAAAGATGGGAAATGGATTTTGAAAGTGATTTACATAGATGACTTTGGCAATGTGATTCTCAACTTAGAGAATTACGAAAGACCAAAATACGTTGAGGTTAAAGGGTTTAAAATTCCCTATCTTGATACCTATGGACAAGTTGGAAAAGGTGAGCTTTTGGCTCTGCCAGGGAGTCATGACTATTTGGAGATAGCTGTCAATCAAGGCTCTGCTGCTGAGGTTTTAGGAGTCAAGGTTGGTGATGAGCTGGAGGTGAAGCTGATATGAGGGGGCTCTTCGTTGGGCGTTTTCAGCCCTTCCACAACGGACATCTGAAAGCTTTGGAGTTCATATTTAAGCATGTTGATGAGCTCATAATTGGCATTGGGAGCGCGCAAGTTAGTCACACATTGAAGAATCCCTTCACCACAAGCGAAAGGATGGAAATGATTCTTAGAGCTCTGGATGAGGCTGGAATCGACAGGAGGAGGTATATGCTCATTCCTCTCCCAGATATAAACTTTAACGCCATATGGGCTCTTTACGTTGAGTCCCTCGTCCCAAAGTTTGAGGTAGTCTTTACAGGGAACTCCTTAGTAGCACAACTCTTTAGGGAAAGGGGGTACAAGGTTATAGTTCAGCCAATGTTTAGAAAAGACATTCTCTCAGCAACGGAGATAAGGAGGAGAATGATTGAAGGGGAGCCTTGGGAGGAACTAGTACCAAAAGCTGTTGCTAAGTATATCAAGGAAATAAAAGGCGTCGAGAGAATCAAGATGCTCGCAACAAACTTGGAGGAAAATGAGAAAGAATTTCAGACACCGATTAGGATTCCTGAGTTTTAGTTTTTGATGATATCTTCTCAAATTTTATAAAAAGTGCACTTATCATTAAAAACAGCACTAAGCTAACGAAATAGGGTAGCGTAGGTTTTATACTTGCCAATGCTCCAGCAAGAAATGGTGTGAAAAGCCCTATAACCCTTCTGTAGCTTGACAAGGCCGCGTGGAATTCGCTTGCCTTCTCATTGGGAATTAAAGAAAACATCCAAGAGCGGTAAAATGGGAACCAAAGGGTGCTTCCAAACGCTTCGACCCCGTAGACAACTAATGCTAGCCAGAACGGCGGCGAAAGGGACATAACTAGGGCATAAACCGCGCTGAGAAACATCCCCAGACTAATCGCCTGGAAGCCCCTTCCCTTTGGAACCCTTTCGCTGGCATAGGTGCCTATTATTGAAGCGAGACTGCTCGCGCAGGCAATCAGCGTCACCTCGAAGACAGTCTTGTGGAGCACAAAGACGACGTAATTAAGGAGGACTATTTCGGGGGCAAGCGACCAAGCTAAAGTGAGCAGGGCCTCAAACAGAAGCAGGAACTTAAACTCGTCCGCTTTGAATGTAAACCCTTCAGGCGTAATTCTCTCTTCCTTTCCGACTGACGGGAGGAAGAGCCAGATGTAGACTATCGTGAAGACTGAGAGGAGACCGAAAGCTGTGAATGCCATCCTGTAGTGCTCGGCATTGTTCCAGACGTAGCCGAAGAGGTAGCCGAGTATCGGGAAGGTTATCAGCCTGCTAATCTCTGGCAGGCGTAGATGCCAGGCGAAGATCTCTTCGTATTTGTCAGCCGGATATATAATCTGCTCGTAGGCTCGGTAGAGAGGGTAGAGAACCGTTGAGAGCTTTTCAATGGTTCTGCCCGCGAAAAGCATAAGTGGGGCTATTACGCCCTTTGCAAAGCTGTAGAGGATGTAGGCTATCCCATCGAGGGCGTCAATAACTATTAATCCCTTCTTAATGTCCCACCGGTTGAATGCCCTTCCGAGGAGGTAAGTCAATGGAATCGCGGCAATGTTGACTGCCGTGAAGAAAGCCCCAACTTCAAGGACTGAATAACCTGAGTACATCATGTAGAGCGGAAGCAGATACCATACGATGAGCTGTGGAGCTATGATTGTATGGTAGAGGATGTAAGTTTTAGCATCTCTGGGAATTTCGCCCCATTTCATTGAGACACCTATGAAATTTTGATGCTTTCTGTTAAAAATCCTTCTAAAACTTAAAAGAAAGGTTAAAGAACCCTATTCCTAAAATCCACTGCATCCTTGACAGTCCACTCTTTCACTACCCTTGGGTCATCTTGGCTCACCTTTTTCCAAAACTTCAAACTCTCGAAATCAAACATTGTCCTCACCAAATAATAATAGTGTGCTCAAAGTAGAATTTATGAGCGGTCAAAATAGGACAGATACCATTTTCAACAAGTCTGAAAGTTTAGAATTGTTTAGTTTTTAAGTTCATCAAAGATAAAATAGTCGGTGATTTAAACGGCAGCCGTTGAGGGATACACCTCCGGAAAGATTATAAAGGAAGCTAAGATTGCTCTCTTGAGTCTCAAGTTCATTAGGCTACCAATTATCGGAAAACCCCTTGAGATTGTAGGGGAGTTATTGTGGAGGGATGCTAATGAAGCTCATGAGGAAGATTGACCTTAAAAACTCTGAAACACGCCATCTCGTTATTCTCCTTGTGATCACGCTCATCACATTCGCTACTGTTTTAGCCTTGCCAGTTAGGCTAATTGAACCTGATGATAACACGTATTATGTGGCTATGAAGGCATTTGCTGAGGGTAAGCTAACACTAACGCGCAGTGAATACTTACAGTTTCAAAAGGAAGTTAAAGACATTGGAACCTACCACTTCGGAGTGCAATACGTGAGAATTAGTTTTGACAAATTTGCCTTAGAGAAAGCTCCCGCGTATCCATTCATACTTGCTCTTTTCCACAAGCTTGGGCTTGAGAGAGCAGTAAATCCAATATTAGGGCTTTTAGCACTAATTGTTTTCTACAAGTTTTTGTCCCTTGTCTATGAGCCGAGAACGGCGTTCTTTTCATCGCTAATCCTTCTTTTCAATGCAACCTTCTTGGGAATGTTCTATAGGAGTTACATGTCCGACTTTGCGAGCATGGTGTTTGTGCTCATCGGCGTGGCGCTATATTACATGGCTCTTGAAAGGGATAAACAAGCAATTGCAGTGCTTTCGGGTCTTAGTTTAGGAGCAAGTGTGGCAATAAGATATACAAACGTAGTAATCTACCCTGCAATCCTGCTCTATGCGCTCTGGCTCTTGAAAAAGGGCATGAAAAAGCCGCTTAGATACTTCGGCTTACTAATCCTAGGTTCAATTCCACCTGCAATTTTGCTCATGACATACCATTACATAGTTTTCGGGAGCCCATTTACAGCGGGCTACGCTTACACAATTGGCTACACAAACTTTGCTTTCCAGTTTATGTTAAAGGGAGAGTGGCACAAAGCTTTTGTAATACTCCAGAGAAACTTGCTAATTCACCCAAAGCTCCTTTTTGAGGGTTTTCCATTAATCTTCTTACTTCCAGCAGGTTTATATTTCGCACGAAGAACACGCTCATTGCATCCTTTGGCACCGCTCTTGCTCTTGTGGTTCTTAGCATACTTTGGCTTATACTTCCAATACGATTGGCTTCGTGCTGATGCATACATCTTCCAAACAAGATTTTACCTCCCATTCGCCCCAGTTCTCGCGGCTTCAGCGGGAGTATTGATAGCAAGCCTTTTAGATGAGAAAACACCCAAAGAAATTAAAGCATTGGGCTATACGCTCCTTGGCTTCGTATTGCTGGTGGACTTATCTTCATTTGTAAGTTTTGTGGCCCATTACGTCCTTAATTTTAGATTTGGACAGCCTTTACTGCCTCCTCCTTTTAGGCCTTGAATTTGAGAGAGTACACCGCTACGTTTGGGTTGTCGAAGTTGAAACATCCTGAAGCATTCTTAACATTAAGACTCCACTTCCAATACCCAGCCAAAATGCTCCAAGTGCTAGCAGTGAGACACTAAACCCATGCTCAATAAGAAGTGCAAAGGTTAACTGCGAGAGAGGGATTATCAGCGTTGCCAGGGCGTCAAAAACTCCTCTAAATGTTCCCAAGCTTTCCATTGGGATGACCTTCTGAAAGAGGCTGCTCATTGAGATGTTCAACGCTTGCCCTCCTATGCCCAAGAGGAGCATTCCTGCGAAGAGGAGATAAACACTGGGCAAACCGAGAAGAAGAACCGCGAGACTCTCAAAGGCCATGCCGACGAATATCGCCTTCCTGAGGTCTTTTCTTGCTATGAATATTGCCAGCGAAATCGCGGCTAACAGTCCCCCAATGTTTCTAACTGACTGCAGGCTTCCATAGAGGAGTTCCCCAAAGCTTGCACTCTTAAGAGAACTAAAGACAAAAATCCTCGAAGAAGCTATCGCGAAATTGAAGAGTAGGAGTGTAGCGATGAAGCCGACGATTAATTTTCTGCCTATGATCATGCTCGTGGGCTCTTCCTGCGGGCTTTCTTTCCTTGTGACTTCAACACCAAGGTAGGGCAAGAGTGCGAGAGCACCCATGAGAAGGAAGAGCGCATCAAGGATCATAAGCCCAATTCCAAAGCGATAAGCTAAGAAGCCGACTATCGGGAAGGAGAGAAGGGAAGTGGCTTCGCTCACGCTCTCAATCTTGGCATTGAGCCTCTGAAGCTCGTCTCCCTCCAGTGTCATCGAGGCTATCAGCGTGAAGCCGTTTCTAACTGTTCTTCTTTTTGTATAATTTCATAGAAAATAATGGAAAAATATATAAAGGATGAGCGCGTACTCTATATTGGGGATGATATGGAGAGGCATTATACTCTAAAAGAAGCCGCGAAAATCCTTGGAGTTACTGTAAAAACGCTTCAGAATTGGGACAAACAAGGAAAAATTAGAGTTGTCAGAACAGTTGGGGGGCGAAGGAGAATTCCAGAAAGCGAAATCAAGAGGATCCTTGGGATTCAAGAGGAAAGAAAGATAATCGGATATGCAAGAGTCTCAAGCAGAACCCAAAAAGACGATTTGAACAGACAAGTCCAAACAATAAAAGAATTCGCAAAAGAGAAAGGTTGGGACATTGAAATCCTCAAAGATATCGGCTCAGGGCTAAACGAAAAGAGGAAAAACTACCAGAAGC